>JAFEFD010000535.1 GCA_018240765.1 Pseudomonadota bacterium
GTGAAGGAATTCGACCTCGAAACCTACCTGTTCGAGGCACACGCCGAGGATCTGTCGTTCAAGGATCGCATGCGCATCGAGTCACTGCTCAAGCGCGAGATTGAAGAACTGTTCCACGGCAGAAATTTGACCTGACAAAGCTAGTCATTCCGGCAGGGACTGCCGGAATCCAGACGCCACGGATGGCAACCGAAACGAACTCGAAGGGTCGCATCCTGCAACCTGGATCCCGGCAATCCATGCCGGGATGACGCCTTCATATCCTGTATGCCACCGCCTTCATCACGGCGCTGGCGAAACGCATCAAGGTTGGAATCGGCGGCGGCAATTCGATGCCGCCGGCGTCCTTCGCCATGCGGCCGTGGCGCGCTTCATCGGCCTGCATTTGCGCCACCACGGCGCGGCTGGCAACGTCGGCTTGCGGCAATTGCTCCAGATGCTTGCCCAGATGCGCCTCGACCTGGCGCTCGGTTTCCACGACGAAGCCCAGACTCACCTTGTCGCCGACCAGCGCGGCGACGGCGCCGATGGTGAAACTGCCGACATACCACAGCGGATTGAACAGGCTCGGGCGACTGGCGAGCGCTTCGAGGCGATCACCGCACCAGGCCAGGTGATCGGTTTCCTCGGTGGCGGCATGCAGCAATTGCGCACGTGTCGCCTCGTCGCGCGCGACCGCGCCCTGCCCGGAATACAAGGCCTGCGCGCAGACCTCGCCGGTATGGTTGACGCGCATCAGCCCCGCGGCATGGCGGCGCTGCGTGTCGTCGAGATGGCCTTGCGCGATGCCTGCAGCAGGTGATGGTCGCTGCGCTTCGGGCCTGGCATCAAGCGAAGTCGACAGCGCGCGTTCGATTTCAACGAGGACGCGATCGAAGCGGGAAAGCTGGCGAACGAACATGGCGTCAATTCTCCAGTTGCCGCGCGAGCAAGACAAGTGGATGCGTTACGGGAATCTCCGCCCCGCACTCGCGCAGACCGTTGCCAAGGAAGACCCTGCAACCGACGTTGCTGGTAAGCAGTGTTTGCGGCGACTGCGCCAGCGTGGCATCCAGCGTTTGCGCGCGCAGCGCGTCGGCCGTTTCCGGATGCCGCAGGAAATAGTCTCCGGCCGCGCCGCAGCAACCCGGCGGCGCGGGCAGCGCGTCGATTTGCAGTTGCGGAATCCGCGCCAGCAGGCGCGCGATCGCGCCATCCGCGCGCGCGACATTGCGCTGCGTGCAGGGCGCATGAACGGCGATGCGCTCGGGCAATGCACGAAATTTCAGTGTGTCGAAACCCGAATCCGCAGAAAGGAATTCATGGACTTCGCGGACCCGAAGTTTCGAATCGGCAAAGACATGATCTCGCAGCGTGCCGAAACAGCCGGAAGCGGACACCAACACGGTTTCCACGCCCGCACCTTCAAACGCCGCTCGCAGTGCAGAACCGAGTGAATTCGCCTGCACCGCATCGCCGTTGTGCAAGGCCAGCGCACCGCAGCAACCCTGACCGCGCGGCAGCACCACCTCAATGCCAAGTGCGTGCAGCAGGCTCGTTGCCGCCGCATGCACGTCGCGATCCACGCTCGCGGCGACACAGCCGAGGAATAAACCGATCCTTCCACGCGGCGCTGCCGGAATCCGCGATGGCGCAACTTGAACTCGCGGCAGTCGCGGCAACTCGGCCAGCATGCGATCCATTCCGAACGGTCGCAACAAGGCTCGAATCACCCGGCCTTGCAGCGCTTGGCGCAGCCCGGGCAGGTTCGCCATGCGCAGCATCATGCCAAGCAGCCGCGGCTTCGCCAGCAGCCAGCCCAGCACACGCGCGGGGCGAGTTTGTGCACCGGTATCGGCCAGCCATGCGCGTGTCGTCGCGATCAGTTCACCGTATTGCACCTTTGACGGACATACGCGTTCGCAGGCCATGCAGGCGAGGCAGTTGTCCAGATGCGCCAGGATCGAAGGCGTACGTTCGAGTTTTCCCTCGGCCAGCGCCTGCGCGAACGCGATGCGGCCGCGCGGGGACTCGGCCTCGGTCGCGGCAAGGCGGTAGGTCGGGCAATGCGGAAGGCACAATCCGCATTTGACGCACCTGTCGGCCAGCGCGGCGATGCGCACTTCCATGGCCGATGCCACCTTTACGTTTGCTTGCATGGGCGAATTGTAAACGCCACGGCCACTGCCGCGTTGATCCCGATCGTAGCCACCGGAGCCCGCCATGTTGCGCCACCGCATCCTGTTTGCCACTATCGCCGCCTTCATCACGGCCGCCAGCGGCGCGCGTGCCGTCACCGCAGCGAGCCACGCTGATCTGCAATGGCTCGATCGGGTCACCTATGGCGTGAACTCGACCAGTCTCGCCGAGTTCCAGCGACTTGGACGCAGCGGCTATCTCGACGCGCAACTCGCTGCGCGCGACGAGCACCTGCCGCCGGCGGTGCAGGCGCAGATCGACGCCATGCCGATCTCGCACCAGTCGATCGGGGACGACATCGCTGCTCTGGCTACTGCGCGCGACCAGCTCAAATCCATCGACGATTCGCAGGCCAAGGTCGAAGCGCGCAAGGCGCTGCGCAAACAAGGCGTCGCGTTGGCAGTGCAGACCCAGGAGCGCGAAATGCTGCGCGCGATCTATTCGCCGGCGCAATTGAAGGAACAGATGGTCTGGTTCTGGCTGAACCACTTCAACGTGTTCGATCGCAAGGGTCCGGAAGCCTGGCTTGATGCCGATTACGTCGAAAGCGCGATCCGGCCGAACGCGCTCGGCAATTTCCGCGACCTCGTCATGGCCACGCTGACCCATCCGGCGATGCTGGTGTACCTGGACAATGCGCGCAACGAAGCCAAGCATCACAACGAAAACTACGCGCGCGAGCTGATGGAATTGCACACGCTTGGCGTGAATGCGGGTTACACGCAAAACGATGTGCAGGAGATGGTGCGCGTCCTCACCGGCGTCGGCGTGGCGCTGAATCCGCGCGAACCGCGACTGCGCCCGAACCTGCAGGCACGCTACGTTCGCCACGACGGTTTCGAGTTCAATCCGGCACGCCATGATTTTGGCGACAAGGTGCTGCTCGGCCATACCATCCGCGGCAGCGGTTTCGACGAGGTGCGCCAGGCCGTGGACCTGCTCGTCGCGCAACCGGCTTGCGCGCATTTCATCTCCGGCGAGCTCGCCACCTATTTCGTTTCCGACAATCCGCCGGCAGCGCTGGTCGACGCCATGGCCGACACCTTCCAGCGCAGCCACGGCGATATCCGCTCGGTGCTGCGCACGTTGTTCGATTCGCCGCAGTTCGCTGCTTCGCTCGGCAGCAAATTCAAGGACCCGATGCACTATGTGGTTTCGTCCGTGCGCCTGGCCTACGACGGCCGTCCTGCACCGGATCCGCGCCGCCTGATCGTGTGGTTGAACAGCCAGGGCGAAGGCGAATTCGGGCATCAGACGCCGGACGGATACCCGCTGGTTTCCAGCGCGTGGAATTCGTCCGGGCAGATGAGCGCGCGCTTCGAACTGGCGCGCGCGATTGGCGTCGGCGACGTGCAGTTGTTCGATGGCGTGGCCATGCCCACGGTGCCGCAGCTATCCGGGCCGCTGTTCGAGCAGGCGATCAAACCGTGGCTGTCACAACCTACGCTGGCGGCACTGGGCAAGGCGCAATCGCCGCCGGAATGGAACACCTACCTGCTCGCCGCACCCGAATCCAATTACCGCTGAAGGTCACGGCCATGAATCGTCGCCATTTCCTCACTACCCTCGCCGCACTGCCCGCCGCCGGATTGGCCGGGCGCCTGTTCGCCGCGCCGGCTTCCTCACCACGATTCCTGCTCGTTTTCCTGCGCGGCGGCTACGACTGCGCGAACCTGCTGGTGCCTTACGCGAGCGACTTCTACTACGAGTCGCGTCCCACCATCGCCATCGCGCGGCCTGATTCCGCCGCTGCCGGCGCGCTGCGTCTGGACGCCGACTGGGCGCTCGCGCCCGCCGTGCGCGAGGCGCTGGAACCGCTGTACGCGAAGAAACAACTCGCCTTCGTGCCGTTCGCCGGCACGCCGAACCTGTCGCGCAGCCACTTCGAAACGCAGGACGACATCGAGCACGGCCTGCCGGAAAACGATCACACCGACCGTTCCGGATTCCTTGCGCGCCTGTCCGGCGCATTGAACGGCAGCGCCGCGCCGATCGCGTTCACGCAATCCCTGCCGTTGAGTTTCCAGGGCGGCGGCGACGTACCGAACATTTCCCTCGCGCGCGTGGGCAAGGCCGCGTTCGATGCACGTCAATCGGCGATTCTCGCCGACATGTACAAGGACACGGCGCTGGCGCAACCGGTGGCCGAAGGCCTGGCGCTTCGCCAGCAGGTCGCCGGCGAATTCGCCGACGAGATGATGAAGGCCAGCCGCGGCGCCGTGAACGCGTATGGGTTCACGCAACAGGCGCCGCGCATCGCGCAGATGATGCGCGACAAGTACCGGCTCGGCTTCATCGATGTCGGCGGCTGGGACACCCACGTCGGCGAAGGCGGCGCGCAAGGCGCGCTTGCGAACAACCTCGGCAATCTGGCGCGCGGGCTTGCCGCGTACGCGCAGGCCATGGGCGACGACTGGAAGGACACCATGGTCGTGGTCGTATCCGAATTCGGCCGCACCTTCCGCGAGAACGGTAACAGGGGCACCGACCACGGCCACGGCTCGGTCTACTGGGTGCTCGGCGGCGGCATCAACGGCGGTCGCGTCGCCGGTGAACAGGTGCGCGTGACGCAGGAAAACCTGTTGCAGAACCGCGATTTTCCGGTGCTCAACGATTACCGCGGCCTGCTCGGCGGCGTGTTCACGCGGCTGTGGGGAATGAATTCAACACAGCTCGCGAAGGTGTTTCCACAGTCCAGGGCGGAAGACTTGCGCCTGGTCTGAGGGACCGCCCACCAGAGAAGCGGGAGTATCCTTGAGCGATCTGCAGGAGATCGCCATGGCCCGCCGTTTCGCCGCATCCGAATCCATCGAATCCTACGTTTGGTCGAATTCGCGCGAGAGCGACGTCGCCGCGCGCCTGCGCGAGGAAACCGCCAGGCTGCCGCAGGCCGGCATGCAGATCGGCCCCGACCAGGCCGAGTTCCTCGCCCTGCTCGTGCGCGCGATCGGCGCGAAGCGCTGCATCGAAATCGGCACCTTCACCGGCATGAGCGCACTCGCGGTGGCGTCCGCCTTGCCCGACGATGGCAAGCTCGTGTGTTGCGACATCAGCGAAGAGTGGACCTCGATCGCCCGGCGCTACTGGACACTGGCCGGCGTCGCCGCACGCATTGACCTGCGCCTGGCACCCGCGCTCGACACCTTGCGCGATCTCGCCGCGCATGGCGGAAAAGGCGCACACGACTTCGCTTTCATCGACGCGGACAAATCCGGCTACGACGCCTATTACGAAGCGTGCCTGGAACTGCTGCGTCCCGGCGGACTCGTCGTGCTCGACAACATGTTGTGGTCGGGCCGCGTCGCAGATGCCAGCGTGCACGACGCCGACACCGACGCGATCCGGACGTTGAATGCGAAGATCCATGCCGACCAACGCGTCGACGCGACGCTGCTCACGCTCGGCGATGGCGTGATGCTGGTGCGCAAGCGCTGAGGCGACTATTTCTTCGGCTTCGCCGGCAGCCTCGACGGATCGAATCCCCCGGCCTCGAACTCGGCATTGAACTCGCCGTCGCCCTTGAGCTTGACGGCAATCGCGATGGTTTTCGCCTTTTCGAGCTTCGCGATGAAACCCTTGTCGTCGTCGATGAACAGCGCGGGTTCGCCGGTCGGCGGAATCGTCGCCTTCATGTGCCGAGGCTTTTCGCCGTCGAAGCTGACCGGCAAGGTCGCGCAGCCACCCTTGCAATCGAACGTGGCGTTGTCGAGCAACAGGTATACGCTTTGGCCCCACTTCGGATGCTGGCGCAGGACCAGACGCAGACGCGCGTTGGGTAACCTCGGCGCCTCCTTGCTCGCGATCGCGGCAGCGTATTGCGTGCCGCCATCCTCGGCCGTGACGGTGTAGCTCCACAGACCGGCAAGCCGGCGCGTATTCGCGATGGTAGCGGCCTTGTCGCGAGTTTCGTCCAGGGTCTTCCTGACCTCGCCCGCTGCGGTCGAATCCGGCCAATTCGCCAGGACTTCGCTGCCCAGCGACACGGCGATATCCCAACTGCCGTTCTTGCGCATTTGTTCGTAGAGCGCGGCTTCTTTCGCCGCCTTGGCTTCCGTTGCGGCTTTTGCGGCGACCGCGGGATCCACCGGCGGCGGTGCGTTGCCGCCAGAACAGGCAGTGAGAACCGTGGCGATCACGGCGATGAACAGCGAAGACTTCGATGACATGCGGCACCCCAGTCGCAGGGCACCAAAGATACCCGATCTTCGTCTCAGGCGCAGGGATCGCGACCCAGATTTTTGTCATAAGTGGACACGTGTTCGTCGAATTCGTGCCCGCCGCGGCCGATGGAACCGGCTCGGCGCATCTGTACGCACGCTTCCTCGCGCGGAATCGGCCACCCGGACACGCTCACGGAACTGCTGCCACCGCGACCTCGGCTATTGCCATGACTGACGACGCTTCCGTCCGCTGCCAGTGAGCGCGGACAAGCGCCGAGTCGGTAGAACACGCGGCCATCACTGGCGCGGCATTCGTAGGCAGTGTCACGATGGCTGCCGCGCGTTTCGAATCGTGCGGATCTATGATCAGATCGCGATGAACGCGTATCGATGGCGTACTTCGGAGATGGCGCAAAAGCAGGCGCCGGCGCGATTTCCACCTCCTTTTGTGCCTGTACCGCTGCGCAGATTTGATCCTGGAATGTGATCGCGCCGGACGCATCCACGCATTTGTAGACCGCGCCGGCACGCACGCCGAAGGCCAGACTCAACAGGAATAATCCCGCCAGCCATTCGTACCAGCGCATGCTGCGCCCGGTCGCGATGTGTAGATCGTGCTGCATGACCTGCCCTCCGTCGAGTGGCGGACAGCATCGCGATTCGGTCGGGATCGGCCAATCGGCGCACGCCGCGCCGGCGTGTAGGAAATCGACTACGCGACGCGCACAATCCGCAAATGGATGTCTCCGCCCGCAAGATCGTGCACGTCGACATGGACGCGTTCTATGCCAGCGTCGAGCAGCGCGACGATCCGAAGCTGCGCGGCAAGCCTGTCGTGGTCGCGTGGCGCGGCGCGCGCTCGGTAGTGTGCGCGGCGTCCTA
This sequence comes from Pseudomonadota bacterium, assembly GCA_018240765.1. Lineage (GTDB taxonomy): Bacteria > Pseudomonadota > Gammaproteobacteria > Xanthomonadales > Rhodanobacteraceae > Rudaea. The sequence continues at coordinate 7,221 of JAFEFD010000535.1, forward strand.
CGAGGCGCGCAAATTCGGCGTGCGCTCGGCGATGCCGGCGGTGCGAGCCGAACGCCTGTGTCCGCGCGCAATCTTCGTGGCGCCGGATTTTTCGCGCTATCGCGTGGTATCGAAACAGATCCGCGAGATCTTCCTGCGCCATACCGATCTGGTCGAACCGCTGTCGCTGGACGAGGCGTACCTGGACGTCACCGCGCCGAAGTCGGGATTGGATTCAGCCACCGCCGTCGCCAAGTCCATCCGCAAGTCGATCGTCGATGAAACATCGCTGACCGCATCAGCAGGAGTCGCGCCGAACAAGTTTTTGGCCAAGATCGCTTCGGACTGGCGCAAGCCGAATGGGCTGTTCGTGATCCGCCCGCATCAGGCCGAAGCCTTCCTCGCGCCGCTGGCGGTGGCCAAGATTCCGGGCGTGGGCAAGGTGATGGACGCCAGGCTCGCCGCGCTCGGCATCCGCACCTGCGCGGATCTGCGTTTGCGCGACGCGCGCGATCTCGAACAGCGCTTCGGACGCTACGGCCGACGCTTGCATGAGCTTGCGCGAGGTATCGACGAGCGGCCGGTGGAAGCCGACCAGCCGGTGCAGTCGATCTCGAACGAGGACACGTTCGAGCGCGACTTGCCGCTGTCGGGGCTGGAACCGGCGATTCGCAGGCTAGCTGCACAAACCTGGGCCGACAGCCGCAAGACCGATCGCATCGGCCGCACCGTGGTACTCAAGCTCAAGACCGCGGATTTCCACATTCTCACCCGCAGCCATACGCCGACCGCGCGGCCGCAGTCGGAAACCGAATTCGTGGAGATCGCCGCGTCGCTGATCGAGCGCGTCGGCATGCCGGAGACGACGCTTTATCGTCTTGCCGGTGTCGGCTTGCACAATTTCTGCGATGCGGATGAGTTGCCGCAGCCGGAGTTGTTCGAATAAGGATTTATTTCAGCCAGTCGTGAAATTTCTTCCTGAACTTCGCCACCTTCGGCGCAATCACGAGCTGGCAATACGGCTGCGTGCCATGCAGGCGGAAGTATTCCTGATGGTAGTTTTCCGCCTTGTAGAACACGGTGAACGGCTCGACCTGCGTCACGATCTTGCCGGGATACTCGTGACCGGCTTGCGCGATGGCCTTGTCGATCGCGGCCTTCTGCGCTGCGTCACGATAGAACGCGACTGACCGGTATTGCGTGCCGACATCGTTGCCCTGGCGGTCGAGCGTGGTCGGATCGTGGATGGTGAAGTACACGTCCAGCAGCACGTTCAGCGGCAGCACTTGAGGATCGAATACGATCTGCACCACTTCGGCATGGCCGGTCGTGCCGCTGGAGACCTGCTCGTAATCGGGATTCACGACATGGCCGCCGGCATAACCCGAGGTCACGCTGACCACGCCCTTCAATTCCTCGAACACGGCTTCCAGGCACCAGAAACAGCCGCCGCCGAGGGTGATTGTTTCGGCATGTGCCGGTGCTGTGGGCCGTTCCACGGGCGCAGCCTGCGCCCCGAGCTGGGTCACGATCATGAGTAATCCTGCCGCGAGAAGTTGGCGAAGCATGGGGTGTTCCCTTCGAGCATACTGCACGATAAGACCGTCACGAACGATGGAATATTACGCGCACAAGCCTGCGCTGACGGAAGTGATGCCGCAGTGACGGCCGCCGTGGCGTAGACTCCACCGACCCGCCGCGGCAGCGAGACTTGCATGGACATCGAAAAAATATCCGTACGCATCACCGAATCCGGCAAGTTGATGGATGTCGTGGTGTTCGAAAAGCACGCGCATCGGATCACGGTAGTGCTCGGCGCCGGCGTGCACAGCGTCAAGTGCGACATGACGCCGACGCCGAACAAGACCGCGTTTTCCGGCAAGGCGCTGGGACGCGAAATCGTCTACGAGCGCAGTCCGGAGCAGGTGCAGGCAGATCTGGATCGACTCAACCCGGCGCTGAAGCGGTCAAGGCCACGGTGATTCATTCGTCGAAATAATCGGAATCGACGCGCTTGATGTCGTAGCTGGCGACAGGCGTTACCGCCAGTCCGTATTGGATCATGAGTGAGCCGAGTGTTTCGCCGTCGATCAACACGATCTTGGAGCTGATGGTATCCACGTAATCGCGCGCTTCCCTCGAAAAATCCGACGTGGTGATCAACACGCCCTTGTTCGCGCGCTTGCCCGCGAGGCTACCGACGAAGCCTTGCACGACAGGCCGACCAACTGTGTTCTCCCAGCGCTTGGCTTGCAGGTAGATCACGTCGAGGCCGAGACGATCTTCGTTGATAACGCCATCGATGCCGCCGTCGCCAGATCGCCCCACGGTTTTGCCAGCATCTTCGCGAGATCCGCCATAGCCCATGCGGATCATCAGATCGACCACGAGTTTTTCGAAGAACGCAGGCGATGAGACCTTGATGCGTTCGAGCAATTCCTGTGCGAGATCGTCTCGTAGTTGGCGATGGACGCGTTCCAGTGTGTCATCTGGCGACTCGTCTTCAGGCGCCTCGATCGCGACAGTGGTTTTGCCGTTCTCGCGCGGTCTGCGGAAAAACGCGGCGAACTCCGGAAATTGCATTAGATAGGCATTGTCGATTGCTTTGCCCGATGCAAGCGCGTCGCGACCCCGAACGGAAATGCGCACCACACCACGGGATGGCTGATCGATGAGTCCCGCCTTCTTGAGAAACGTACGCGCCCAGGAGATACGATTCTTGTAGACGGGCTGCAGACCGCTAGAAAGGATTTCGCTTCGGTCGCCGTCAGTCAAATGCAGATCATCTGCAAGCACATCGTAAAGATCGGCCATACGATGATCCTTGCCGTCCTGCAATCGTCGCAGCAAGGGAACGCGAAACGCTTCAAAAGTCGGAACAGCCATCACACCCCCAACGGATTCGGCTTCTCCGCATCGAGCTTCCAGGTCTTGATCGCGCGCGCGACGTCTTTCGCGGTCATCTTGCCTTCGGCGGCGAGCGCGGAGATGGCGGCGTGGGCGATCCAGCGCCGGTCGATCTCGAAGAACTCGCGCAGGTGTTCGCGCGTGTCGCTGCGGCCGTAGCCGT
>JAFEFD010000536.1 GCA_018240765.1 Pseudomonadota bacterium
GAGCCCATGTCTTCGACCATCACGCCATCAGGCACGACTTGCAGTTTGGCGTGGTGGCGCGAGATTTCGTCACTGGGGATACTGATGTCGCACTCCGCACTGCGCCCGAGCGTAAGCGTGCCGACCACCCCGAACGTCTTGCCGAACGTCGGGCCCGACACGCCGCGCATCACGAATTTCGGCAAGGCCATGCGTACCCGCGTGCGGCCATCTTCGTCACCAGCGGGCGCGCGCCGTGGCAACGGCACCGTGGTTTTTTCAGTCGCCACGACGCGTGCGCCGACGCGGGCGAACACGAGCAGGTCACCCGGCTTGATCGCAGTCTCGGCCGCAATCTGCTTGCCATTGAGCACGGTCACGGCTTCACCGAGCGGTTGCGCGAAGACCTGGCCGTCGCGCGCGTACAGCTTGCAATGGCGCGGCGCGATTCCCGGCGCAGCGAGCATCACCGCGCAATCAACGCCGGCTCCGACCAGAACCTCGCCCTGGCCGACTTCGACCGCGTCGTGCTCTCCGTTGGGGAACAGCAGCTTCATCCGGCAAACCTCATGAGGAAATGGCGAACGCGCGCCAGTATAAACGCGAATACGGATTTATTTGTCGACGTCGCGCACAACGCGAAAACCGATCGTGTTCTGTGCGGCATCGTTGCCGCGGAAGTCGTTGCTGTCGCTCCCATCACGGGACGCCCACGAACGACCACGCGCGATGTTTTTGCCGCACCCATCCGCCGCTTTCGCGCCGATGCCGCAGGTGTCGACCCATACACGCACCTTGCCGTCGCCGGCGTGGCCGCGGTCGAACTCGGCAGACGTGGGCAACCGGTAACGCTTGCCGGTTTCATGACCGAGCCACTGCGCATAGGCAATGGCCTGCGCAATGCTGACGCACACTACCGGCTGATCGTCACCCCAGTCACCGTCCTCGATGCCGGGCTTGCGCCAATCGCGTCCACCCGAGCCGGTGAAGATCTTTTCGCGGTCGCCGCACTCGTGCTGCTTGCCGGCGAATTGTTTCTGACCCGCCGCATTCCAGAAACGGGCGAACTCGGCGCGTGTCACGTCGTGACGGGCCATCGCCAGATGCGCATCGAGCAGGACCATGTCCGGGCCAGGGCCGCCATCGGCAAGCTTGTCGCGAAACGCGAATCCGGGTTCGCCGATGCTGGCCGTGAATTTCTGTCCCGCACGCGCATCGGCATTGTCCGGATCCAGTTGCAAAGCCTTTTCGTAGGCCGTGTTTGCAGCCGCCTTGTCCCACGCCGCCGCCGCAGACTTGCCCTTGGCGACATACGGGGCCGCTGCTTCGCGGCGTGCAGCGGCAATGGCTTTGCCGACATCGACATCGTCAGGTACGTTCTTGATGACGTCGGCAGCGCGCTGCAAATACTGGCCGAACTGCACGGCATCGCCGGCGCCAAGATTTTTCTGCGCGAGCTCGATGTATTTTTTCGCGATGTCGGCGATGCCTTGCTTCGCTGCCTTGCTGCGCGGATCCAGCCGCAACGCCAGTTGGAAACGCTCCAGCGCATTGTCGCCGGCCGGCAAGGTCAGGCGTTGCTGGGCGAGCGCCTGGCGTCCAAGCCGCACGGCTTCCTCCAGTGGATCGACGACGCCCGGATACTGTTCGACCAACCCGGACGATGCATCCGGATTTTGCGCATTGTTGGCGTCGATGCTGTCCATCGCGGTGAGCGGCGGTGCTGCCGGCAGCGCCGGCCCTGCCGCAACCTCGGTGGTCGTGGCAGGCGCGGGTGGTGAAACCGCGGCGGGAGCAGGCGCAACCTGGGCGGACTCTGGCACTGTCGGCGGCGGCGCATGGCGGCGACCGAGCAATGCCACCGCGATCAACACGACACCAGCGACGGCCACGGCGGCCGGCCACCAGCGCGCGATGCCCGGCCGCGCCGACGGTTTTCGTGCCGACGCAGTCGCCGCAACTGGCGGCGGGTTCGCCGGCGTTACCTTGGCGTTGCGCTGAGTGGCCGCGCTGTCGACTTCGGGTCTGCGCGCTTCCGGCAGCTTGCCGGCAGGCCTGGTAGCGGCCTCGTTGCGTTTTGCCTGCGCCTGGGCGAGTTCTTCCGGCCGCGGCAAACGCTGCATGGGCACTGTGGCGCGTTCGGCGGCAGGCACCGCTGTCGGCGTCGCGGCATCCTCGCGGAACAACGCCGCGTACTGCGGCGCTACGCCAGCCAGCGCGTCGAGGAACTGGTCGGTATCAGCGTAGCGATCTTTCGGATCCTTGGCCAATGCGCGATCGATCAGGGGTTGCCAATGCGCGTGCTCCGCGGGCAGGCGCGGGATCGGCTCGAATACATGGGCGTAGGCCACCGCGAATCCGTCCGCGCCGTCGTAAGGCGGCTTGCGCGCGAGCCCGTAATAGGCGAGTACGCCGAGGCTGTAGATGTCCGAACGCGCGTCCACATCGCCGCCGCGCGCCTGTTCCGGACTCATGTAGTGGCTGGTGCCGACGGAAAAGCCGCTGCTGGTGATATGACCACCGGTCACCGTTGCCAGGGCGATGCCGAAATCGGTCAGCACCGGATTGCCGTTCGCGTCGTAAAGCACATTGCCCGGCGCGACATCGCGGTGCACGTAGCCGCGCTGGTGCGCATAACCCAGGGCACGCGCCACGCCGGCCAGGGTAACGACCAGCTCGCGTTCGTCGATGCCACGCGTCACGCGTCCGGAAAAATCACCGCCCGGCAGGTACTGCATCGAGAAATAGTGCAGCTGCGCCGGAGTCACACCAACGTCGTACACCGCGACGATGTTCGGGTGCGCGAGCGAGGCGAGCATGCGCGCTTCTTGCAAGAAGCGCTTGGAGAATGCCGGATCAGCGGCCAGCGCGGGCGACATCACCTTGAGCGCAACCTCGCGCTCGAGCGAAGTCTGCACGGCCAGATGCACGCTGGCCATCCCGCCCACGCCAATCTCACGCTTGATCTGATAGCCGGGAACTTCGATCACACGTCGTTCTCGCCGCACGGGGAATCTGCATTGTAGCGAATCCGGCCCATGCGGGGCATGCAACTGCCGCGCACTTGTTTTGCCGCGATCGCGCCCGCACACTCGCGGCATGGTTGAATCCCTGCTGCCGATGGTACTGGTGCTCGCCGGATTGTGGGCGTGGCAAAACGCCTTGCGTGCCCGCGAACGCGCACGTGAACTGGCGCGCGGGCTGTGTGCCCGCGCCGGCATGCAATTGCTGGACGAAACCGTGGCGGTGCGCCGCCTGCACCTGCGCCGGGTACCCGGCGAAGGCCTGCGCCTGGAGCGATGCTATGGCTTCGAGGTCAGCGTCGACGGCGCCGACCGCCAGCGCGGCAGCCTGAACCTGCTCGACGGCGACATCGTTTCGTGGGATTTGCCGAACCTCGATGCAGCGATACCGGCGTCATCGGGCAACGTGATCGAGATGCGTCCGCAGCGGACGCTGCACTGATTCTATTTGACCACGCGCAGGTGATGGCCCTTCTTCGCCGGCGCCGCCGCGGCGGCAACATCGGCGCTCGGCGGTTGCGGCGACGCGTTTTCCGCCGGGAACATCATGCCCTGCCCGTTCTCGTGCGCGTAGATGGCAAGAATCGCGTGCATCGGCGCCTCGACGATGCGGCTGACGCCGGAGAATCGCGCGAGGAAGGACACTTTGTCCATGCCCAACTCGAGCTTCGCCACGGCGCGCGCGGCGACATTGAGCACGACGCGTCCATCTTTGACCGAACCCGGCGGAACCTGCACGCCGGGCGCCGCGGCATCAACGAGGATGTACGGGGTCAAGCCGTTGTCGCTGATCCAGTCATACATCGCCCGCAGCAGGTATGGGCGGTTGGAAGTCATGCCGACGCTGCTCATGGTTCGCGCAGGAGTTTTTCTTCGGGCGTCAGGCTGCGGGTGAAACCGGGATTGCGGAAGATGCGTTCGCCGTAATCGATGATGACGTGCGCCTCGCGCGGCAAGGCGACGCCCAGACTCGGCAGGCGCCAGATCAACGGCGCCAGTGCGCAGTCGGCAAGCGAGAGTTCCGCATTGAGGAAGAATTTCGCCGCCTTGAACAACGGCACCGCCGCGATCAGGGCCTCGCGCAAGCGCTTGCGCGCGGTGTCGGCAGGACGTCCGCCAGCATGGATCTGGGCCACGTAGGGCAGCCAGTCGCGCTCAATGCGCACCGTGGCCAGGCGCAGGCGCGCGCGCGACAGCGGATCGACCGGCATCAGCGGCGGATGCGGATAGCGCTCGTCAAGGTATTCGCAGATGACCCCGGTGTCGTAGAGCACGAGGTCGCGATCGGCCAGGGTCGGCACCGAGTTGTAGGGATTCAAGTCGAGCAGGTCTTCCGGCGTGTTCTTCGCCGTCACCGGCACCAGGTCGTAAACCACGCCCTTGGCGGCCAACACCAGACGCACGCGATGGCACTGCACGTCATCGTTGGATGAATACAGGGTCAGGATGGTGCGCGAACGTTGACTCACGGCCATGGGAAACGCCCCCTCAGGCGACTGGCTGCCTGCCATCCTTCCCTTGTACAAACTTACCCCCCGCTTAGCAAGGGGGCAATTGCAAACCGTCCGGCCTCAGTGCACGTCTTTCCAGTACTCGTGCTTGAGCAAATACGCCAGCAGCGTGAAGAACGCGAGGTAGAAAATCACCCATACACCGATGGAGTGGCGCTGCAACGCCGCCGGCTCGCTGGAGTACTCGAGAAAGGCGGTCAGGTCGCGCACGGTGTCGTCGTACTGGGCCGGGGTAAGCTTGCCCGGCGTGGACAGGACGAGTTTCTCCACGGCTGCGTCCTCGCCCGGCTTGGCCGGCGCGTAGACCGGCGTCTGCACACCTTGCAGCTCCCACAGCGGGAACGGCATCGACGCATTCGCGAACACGGTGTTGTTCCAGCCGACCGGCCGCGACGGATCGACGTAGAACGACTTCAGGTAGGTGTAGACCCAATCGGCGCCCTTGGCGCGCACTTCCAGCGACAGATCGGGCGGTTCCTTGCCGAACCAGGCGTCGGCGCCCTGCGCAGGCTGGTCGCCGACCGCAGGGCGGGACGGCATGCTGGATACGACCAGATCGCCAGCCTTGGCGCCGGCGGGGGCGAAGTTCTTGAGCACTTCGTCGTCGGACAGCTGCAGGTCCTGCGCAATGCGTGAATAGCGCATGTACTTGAGCGAGTGGCAGCCGGAACAATAGTTGAAGAACGTGCGGGCACCGCTTTGCAACGAAGCGATATTGGTGACGCGCGCGCCGGATTCCTGCAGGCCTGCGGCTTCCTCGGCGAAGCAGGTGCCGGCAACGAGCAGCGAAGTGGCCGCAACGACGGCCACCCGGGCGAGAAGAAAACGTACGACGATTGGCTTAGTCATGGGTCGTTACCCGCTCCGGCACCGGCTTGGTCTTTTCCCAGCCAAAATAGGTATAGGCCCACAAGGCCAGGAAGCACGCGAAGTAAATGAACAGCCAGAAACGCCCAAAGAAATTCTCGATCGCGGTCAAATTGGCGGCCGCGCCGAAAAATACCGGGATGTATTCGGTGGTCAATCCCGCGCCGACCGCACCGAGCATCAGGAACGACAGGGCGAACAGGGCGAGGCCGATCTTGTAGCCCAGGCCACGATAGCGCACCGACTTCACATGCCCGCGATCCAGCCACGGCACAAGGAACAGCACGGCAATGCTCAGGAACATGACGATCACGCCGGGCAGCTTGGCCGGAATCATGCGCACGACCGCGTAGAACGGCGTGAAGTACCACACCGGCTTGATATCCGCCGGCGTCACCAGCGCATTGGCCGGAATGAAGTTGTCTTTTTCGAGGAACCAACCACCCACGGTCGGCTCGAAGAAGATGATGAAGGCGCAGATGATCAGGAAAAAGCCAACGCCGAACAGATCCTTGACCGTGTAATACGGATGGAACGGAATGCCGTCGGCGGGCTTGTCGGCGCCGAAGCGGCTGCCCTTCGGGCCCTTCTTGATTTCCACGCCGTCCGGATTGTTCGAGCCGACCTCGTGCAGCGCGGCCAGGTGTAACACCACGAGCAGCAACAGCACCAGCGGCAGCGCGATCACGTGCAGGGAGAAGAAGCGGTTGAGCGTGGCGTCGGCGGGGTTGTAGTCGCCCATGATCCATTGCACCAGCGCGTCGCCGATCCACGGCACCGCGCCGAACAGCGAGATGATCACCTTCGCGCCCCAGAAGCTCATGTTGCCCCACGGCAGCACGTAGCCCATGAACGCTTCGGCCATCAGGGCGAGGAAGATCAGCATGCCGAGGATCCACACCAGCTCGCGCGGCTTCTTGTACGATCCGTACATCAGGCCGCGGAACATGTGCAGGTAGACGACAATGAAGAACATCGACGCGCCGACCTCGTGCATGTAGCGGATCAGCCAGCCCCAGTCGACGTCGCGCATGATGTACTCGACCGAGGCGAACGCGGTGTCCGCGCCGGGCTTGTAGAACATGGTCAGGAAGATGCCGGTGACGATCTGGTTGACCAGAATCAGCAGCGCGAGCGAGCCGAAGTAGTACCAGAAATTGAAATTCTTCGGCGCGTAATACTCGCTGGTGTGCGAGGACAGGAACGAAAGGATCGGCAGGCGCTCCTCGATCCAGGCGAGCACGCGGTTCTTGGGTTGGATGCGTACGGGTGTCGTCGCCATCACGCGGCTCCTTGCGGACCGACACCGATCTGGATCAGGGTGTCGGAAACGAAATGGTACGGTGGCACCTGCAGGTTGGCCGGTGCGGGCACGCCATCGTAGACGCGACCGGCGATGTCGTAGCGCGACTTGTGGCAGGGGCAGAAGAAACCGCCCTTCCAGTCCGGATCGAACGGTTCGGGCTTGACCACGCCGTAGTATTCCGGCGAGCAGCCCAGATGCGTGCAGATGCCGATCACGACCAGCCATTCGGGCTTGATCGAGCGGTTTTCATTCTTCGCGTAGGCCGGCTGCTGGTCGACGTTGTCGCTCCTGGGATCCTTCAGGCGAGCGTCGACCTCCGGCAAGGTCGCCAACTGCTGCGGCGTGCGGTTGACCACGAACACCGGCATGCCGCGCCAGCCGAACGAAACCTTCTGCCCGGCCTCGATCTTGCCGATGTCGGCCATGACCGGGGCGCCCGCCGCCTTGGCGCGCGCGCTGGGCTCCCAACTCTTGATGAAAGGTACTGCCGCGCACACGACTCCCACGGCGCCGACGACCGACGTCGTCGCGGTGAGAAAGCGGCGGCGTCCGGGATCCACGACTTCATTGGCCATCCGGCACTCCGAGATTCAAGTCCAGTTTTCGCAACGCAGCGGTTCGCGCGGTGGCGGCCCGCAAAACTGCGCTAGTTTAGCGAACGCGTCGACCGCAAACAATGTAGCCTATGCAACGCGAGCGCCGGAACCGCCGGTGCGCGCTGTTTTCGCATCCGGATCGTGCATGAAGACCTTCTATCGATTCCTGTTTTTCGTCGGCCAGTTCGTCACCCTGGGACTTGCGGCAGCGTTTCTGATCAGCATGGTATCTCCGCGCCTGGTCGAACGCGTGCGCCAGCGTTTTGATGCCACGCCGCTCGCGACGAGCGCGCCGGCGACGACGCCATCGGTGGCGCAGAGCGCACCCGATCACGGCAACTCGATCGCCAGCAGTCCGGAAAAGAATGCGGTCACGGTTTCCTACGCGCCGGCCGTGGCCCGCGCCGCGCCAGCCGTGGTGAGCATCTATGCGAACAAGATCGTCAGCACCGGCCCGCAGGTGCTGCGACCGGCCAATCCGGTGCTGCAACGGATGTTTCCCGGCATCATCATCGGGCCGCCGCTCAAGCGCCGCGAACAGAGCTTGGGTTCCGGCGTCATCGTCGGCCACGACGGTTACGTGCTGACCAACAACCACGTCATCCAGGGCGCCGAGCAGATCCAGGTCGTGCTCTACGACGGCAGCAGCATCGGCGCACGCGTGATCGGCACCGATGCCGACACCGACCTTGCCGTGCTCAAGATCGACGCGCCGAACCTTCCGAGCATCGCGATCGCCGACAAGACGCCATTGAACGTCGGCGACGTGGTACTGGCGATCGGCAATCCGTTCGGACTCGGGCGCACCGTGACGATGGGCATCGTCAGCGCACTGGGCCGCCAGTTGAACCTGTCCACGTATGAAGATTTCATCCAGACCGACGCGGCGATCAACCAGGGCAATTCCGGTGGCGCGCTGGTCAATGCCTATGGCGAGCTGGTCGGGATCAATTCGGACGTGTTTTCGCCATCCGGCGGCAATATCGGCATCGGTTTCGCGATACCCGTGAGTACGGCCAAGGCGGTGCTGGACCAGATCGTGGCCCACGGCCGCGTGATCCGCGGCTGGCTCGGCGCCGAATACGCCGACGTGCACGCGCTGCAAAACCCCGGCGTCAATCATGGCGTGGCGGTCGTCGGCATCTACGACAAGGGTCCGGCCGCGGAAGCAGGCCTGCGCCCGGGCGACGTGCTGTTCACGCTGGACGGCAAACCCATCGTCAGCCTGCTGGAATTGCGCAATCACGAAGCGAGCCTGGCGCCCGGCACCAAGGTCGAGTTGACCGGCGAACGCAATGGCCAGCCGTTTTCGCTGGCGGCGATCTTGCAAGAACGTCCGCAACGCCAGACCGGGAGTTAGGCCGGGTGTGGCGCTCGGGAGATCACGACGAAACATGCCAGCGCATCGATCCAACCGTCTGCTGAATTCGATATTTGTCGCGGCAGCGCTGCTGGGCGGCCCCGCGCTCGCGCTGGCCGGTCCCACGGCTGCAACGGCTCCCGCAACCAGCCCCGCGTCACTGCCATCAACCGCAGCCTTCGATGCCCTGTTCAAACGCATGGATATCGGCGATCTCATGGCATTGAGCACGGCCGAGCAGCTCAAGGTCGTCAAGCAACTCGAGCAATTGTTGCCGCCCGGCGACACGCATCGCGCACGCATGCTCGATACCCAACGTTGCGGGCTGGACTTCATCAACGCCAACCAAAAGGGTTACGAATTCGCCGACGCACACCTGGCCGCAGCGCTGGCCGCGCACGACGATGCTGCCGCGATCCGTTTTTATTACTGCCGCGGCGGCTACCTGGAAAGCCTCAAGACCCCGAACGACGCATTGGCCGATTTCGAGCGCGGTATCGAGCTGGCCAGGTCGAGCGGAGACGATGCGATGCTCGCGGCCGGCATGGAGGCTCGCGGCGGCATGTATTCGGTGCTCGGCATCTACGGCAAGGCGCTTGCGGACCTGCTCGAAGCCCAGCATATCTTCTCCGCGCAGGAACTCGACGAAGCAGCCAGCCAGACGTTGCAGGACATCGGCATCACCTATCGCCGACTGGAGTACCCGGACAAGGCGCGCGAATACCTGAATCAGGCCATCGATCACGAAAAACGCGTCGGCGATACCGTATCGCTTTATATCTCCACGATCCAGTTGGGTTACTCGGATCAGGAAGCCGGCCACTACGATGCCGCGCTGGCTACCCAGAAGCATGCTCTGGAACTGGCCACCACGACCGGCGATCGTGCCAGCGTGGCTTCGGCGAACCTCGCCCTTGCCTCGGTACTGACCGACCTGCATCGCTACGCCGAAGCCGAGTCGGCGCTGCAGAATGCCGCAGACGGATTCGCGCTCGTTGGCGATCGCGCCGATGCCGGCATGCTCGCCTACGAGCGCGGCCGTGCGCTGGCGGGACTGAAGGAGCCGCGCAAGGCGTTGGCCGAATTCGCCACCGCCGAGAAAGCATTCAATGCATCCGGCAATCGCCGCTATCAGCAAATCCTCTATCGCGCCCAGGCGCAAACGCTCGAAGCGCTGGATCAACCCGTCGCGGCGCTGACTGCGTACAAGAACTTTGTCGCCGCGCACGACGCGGTAGCAAAGGAGCGCGCCAACCAGCAGGCGCAGATGCTGCGCGAGCAGTTCGATACGGACCGCGCCAAGATGGAAAACCTGCGCCTGAAGAGCGAACAGGTGGCCAAGGATCGACAGGTCGAAGCATTGCAGGGTGTGCGTCGCTGGCAACAGGTGGCAATGGGACTGCTCGCGATCCTGCTTGGACTGCTGTCCTTGCTGGCGATTCGGCAACTGGCGCGGCTGCGCAACTGGAAGCGCATGGCGTCAGTGGACGCACTGACGGGCGTTGCGAATTTGCGCGGCGTGCAGAATTTTGCCAACGCCACGATGCGTCGAGCGCGCGCGCAAAACGAACCGCTGGCAGTACTCACCATCGACATCGACGAATTCAAGAGCGTCAACGATGCGCACGGACATCCCACCGGCGACCGTGTGCTGCGCGAAGTTGCACGCATCTGTGCGGATGCGCTGCGCGATGGCGACCTGCTCGGTCGCATCGGCGGCGAAGAATTCCTTGCGGTTCTGCCCCGCACCCTGATCGATCACGCCGTGGACGTGGCCGAACGCCTGCGCCGGCGCGTCGAGACGCTGGAGTTTCCCGGATTGCCCGGCTCGCTGCGCGTGAGCATCAGTATTGGTGTGGCCGAAGCGCTGCCGCACGAACGCGACATCGGTGCATTGATCGAACGTGCCGACGCGGCCCTGTACCGGGCCAAAACCCTGGGACGCAACAGAGTGGTTAGCGCGGATTCCTAGGAGCGCGGTGCGGCAGCAGGTGCGGCAGCCGCAACCGGCGCCGACTCCGCCTCGCGATAGCGCTGGTGCAGTGTAGCAACGCGCTGCACGTACACCTGCGTCTCGTCGAACGGCGGCACGCCCTTGTACTTCTGCACGTTTTGGGCACCAGCGTTGTAAGCGGCCGTGGCGAGTTTCTCGTCGCCGTTGAACTGCCTGAGCAACTGCGCCAGATAATCGGCGCCGCCGCGGATGTTCTGGCTGGCATCGAATGGATCGCCGACGCCCAGGTCCGCCGCCGTGCCCGGCATCAGTTGCATCAGGCCCTGTGCGCCCTTGTCCGACACGGCGTAGCGGTTGAACGCGGATTCGGCATGGATCACCGCGCGCAGCAGCGATGGATCGACGCCGGATTCCTTCGCCGCTGCGGCGATCTGGTCGTTATAGGCATCGAGTTTCAATGGAATCGATCCCCAATTCACCTTCGAGTGCACGTTGCAGGCGTAGCAGGTCGAGATGTAGGTGAACAGCACACGGTAGGACGCGCCGGTGGCGGGGCGGATATTGGTGTACTCGGTGATACCGTTCGCGCGCACGACCTTGTACACCGCGCCACGATGCACCTGGTATGCCGCGTCGTCCTTTTTGGCGTCCGCCGGCTTCGGCACTTCGGGCGGCGCATCCGGCTTGTCGCCGGCCGTGGCCGGTTCGGAGCGGTATTCGGAATGCGGCTTGCCGTCGGTGGCCGCGGGCGCCGGCTTCTTGTCGGCGTAGCTGGCCACTTCCTGGCATTGCGTGAACGTGCCCGGCCGGTTCGTGAACGCGATCTGTCCGTTCGGTCCCTGGCAGCGATACACGCTCCCGGCCAGCGCCGGTGCGCACGCGAGCGCGCCACTGGCAAGCAATGCGCAAATGGCAAAAAGGCGCAAATTCCGCATTGTGGAAA
>JAFEFD010000537.1 GCA_018240765.1 Pseudomonadota bacterium
GGCGCCGATCGAGAAGAGCAAGCGCGCCGAGGCCGAGCAGCAGATTCCACTGTTCTCCGGCATCGCCGATTCTGATTTGCCGCCATTGTCCCTGCTCGACGAGCCGCAGCAGCAGGTGAAAGGTTATTCCGAAGAAACGCTCGAGGCCCTGTCGCGCCAGGTCGAACTCAAGCTCAAGGATTTCCGCATCGACGCGCACGTGGTCGGCGTGTTTCCGGGCCCCGTGATCACGCGCTTCGAACTGCAGCCGGCAGCCGGCATCAAGGGCTCGCAGATCAGCAACCTCGACAAGGACATTGCACGCGGCCTGTCGGTAATCAGCGTGCGCGTGGTCGACGTGATTCCGGGCAAATCCGTCATCGGCCTGGAAATTCCGAACGTGAACCGCGAGATCGTGTACCTGTCCGAAATCCTGCGTTCGGAAAAATACGACGCGATGAAGTCGCCGTTGGCGCTCGCTCTCGGCAAGGACATCGGCGGACGCGCCGTTGTCGTGGACCTGGCCAAGATGCCGCACCTGCTCGTCGCCGGCACTACCGGTTCCGGCAAGTCGGTGGCATTGAACGCCATGGTGCTGAGCCTGTTGTACAAGGCCACGGCACGCGACGTGCGCATGATCATGATCGATCCGAAGATGCTCGAGCTTTCGGTTTACGAAGGCATTCCGCACCTGTTGGCACCTGTCGTCACCGACATGAAGGAAGCCGCCAACGCGCTGCGCTGGTGCGTCGCGGAGATGGAGCGCCGCTACAAGCTGATGGCCGCGGTCGGCGTGCGCAACCTGGCCGGCTT
Source organism: Pseudomonadota bacterium (assembly GCA_018240765.1). GTDB lineage: Bacteria > Pseudomonadota > Gammaproteobacteria > Xanthomonadales > Rhodanobacteraceae > Rudaea. The sequence continues at coordinate 793 of JAFEFD010000537.1, forward strand.
CAACAAGAAGGTTCAAGATGCCATCGACAAAGGCATACCAATCTCTGATCCGTTCCCACCAAAGGTACAGGACAGTACACAACCAGTAGTGATACCGACGCTGGAACCCCTGCCTTACGTCGTCGTCGTCATCGACGAATTCGCCGACATGATGATGATCGTCGGCAAGAAGGTCGAGGAACTGATCGCACGCCTGGCGCAGAAGGCGCGTGCCGCCGGCGTGCACCTCATCCTCGCCACGCAAAGGCCTTCGGTCGACGTGATCACCGGCCTGATCAAGGCCAACATCCCCACGCGCATCGCGTTCCAGGTCTCGAGCAAGATCGATTCGCGCACCATCCTCGACCAGTCCGGCGCCGAAACCCTGCTTGGTCACGGCGACATGCTCTACCTGCCGCCCGGCACCGCCACGCCCGAGCGCGTGCACGGTGCCTTCGTCGGCGACGACGAGGTGCACAAGGTCGTGGCGCACCTGCGCAACCAGGGCAAGCCCGATTACATCGAAAACGTGTTTGCCGACGTGCAATCGCTCGGCGACGGCCGCGTCGTTGGCGAATCCGGCCTGCCGGAGGATGCCGAGGAGGGCGAGGGCGACTACGACGAACTGTACGACAAGGCTGTCGCCATCGTCACCGAAAGCCGGCGCGCTTCGATTTCCGGCGTGCAGCGGCGCCTGAAGATCGGCTACAACCGCGCCGCGCGCCTGATCGAGCGCATGGAAGCCGACGGCATCGTCAGTCCGCCCGAGCACAACGGCAACCGCGAAGTGCTCGCGCCACCGCCGCCGGAATTGTGATTCGACGCCACATTCGACACCCGCGATTCAGACTTGGCTGGCGATAATCCGCGGAACATTCCTGGATCAATCGATCATGCGCTACACCATCCTGATCTGCCTTGCCATCGTATCGACCATCGCGAGCGCCGCCGACACGGCGCGTGCGCGCCTGGATGCCTTCGCCAAGGGCATCAACACGATTTCCGGCGATTTCACCCAGCAGGTGTCCGACCCGAACGGCGGCACCGGCAAGGCCAGTACGGGCACTCTCACGCTAGCCGCACCGCGCCAGTTCCGCTGGGATGTGCGCACGCCCTACCGGCAACTGATCGTTGCCGACGGCGAAAAGGTTTGGGTCTACGATCCGGACCTGGAACAGGTCACGGTGCGCGCGCAGGGAACCGAGGAAGCACACAGCCCGCTGACCGTGCTTACCGATCTGTCGCAGCTGGATCGCGATTTTTCCACGAGCGAGCAGGGTGCGCACGATGGCCTGACCTGGCTGCGCCTGAAGTCGAAGGACAAGGAACCGCAATTCGCGTATTGCGACCTGGGCTTCGATGCGACCGGATTGGCGCGCATGGAATTCGAAGACACGCTTGGCAATCGCACGACAATTGCGTTTTCGCACTGGCTGCGCAATCCGAAGCTCGCAGCAGGAACCTTCCATTTCGTGCCGCCGCAAGGCGTGGACGTGATCGGCGATGCCACGTCTGCGGCCGAGGCCTACCCGATCAGGTAGCGGGGCTGTCACAGCGCGCGAATTGCACGGCCTGTGCGAAATTGCTGGCGAAGCGCAGTTGCGCGCCGTCCGCTTCGATGTGCATCTGCGCGAGTATCCTCTTTGGCTGTTCCTGCAAGCCGGACAGGATCACGCGCGTGCCGTGCTGCCGGCAGCGCGCGATGAATTCGCGCAGAGCGGTCACGCCGCTGGTGTCGATCAAAGGCACCCGGCGCAGGCGCAGGATGAACACGCGCGGCGGATCGGGAAACTGGTCCAGCACTTCATCCAGCCGGTTGGCGACGGCGAAAAACAGCGGCCCGGAAATCTGGAACGCTTCGACGCCCTGCGGCAGTTGCGCGCGCTGATCCGGTTCCGGCGTAAGGGTGTCAGCGCGATCCTCGTCGAGCAGCGACACGTGCGATTCCATCGCCACGACCTCGCTCATGCGATGCATGAACAGGAACGAGGTGAGCACCAGGCCGACTTCGATGGCGACGGTCAGGTCGAACATCGCGGTCAGCGCGAAGGTCAGAATCAGCACGACGCGGTCACCGATTGGCCCGCGCAAAAGGTGCTTGAAGCTCTCGATCTCGGCCATGTTCCACGCGACGATCACCAGCACAGCGGCCAGCGCGGCCAGCGGAACGTAGTGCATCAACGGCGCCAGCACGAGCATGAACACGAGCAGGAAAGCAGCGTGCACCATGCCCGCCACGGGCGAGCGGCCGCCGGAGCGGATATTGGTCGCCGTGCGCGCGATCGCGCCCGTTGCTGGCAGGCCGCCGAACAGGGCCGAGGCGATGTTGGCGATCCCTTGCGCGACGAGTTCTGCATTCGAACGATGGCGTCCGCCAATCATGCCATCGGCGACGACGGCCGAGAGCAGCGATTCGACGCCGGCCAGAAACGCGATGGTGAGCGAACTCGGGAACAGCTCCAGCGTACGCTCGAATGGAATATGCGGAATTTCGAAATGCGGCAGCGCGGCCGGAATGCCGCCGAAACGGCTGCCGATGGTTTCGGCAGGCAACCCGAACAGCGTGCAGGCCAGCGTGGCTGCGACGACGGCGATCAGGAACCCCGGCCATAGCGGACGCCAGCGCCTGAGCAGGGCAATCACTGCGACGCTGCCGACGGAGAGAACGACTGCTGACGGCGTCAAATCCGGCAGATGTTGGAAATACGCCTGCCAGCGCGCGAAGAATTCGGCTGGCACCGCGCCCATGCGCAGGCCGAAAATATCCTTCACCTGGCTGGCGAAGATGCTCACTGCTATGCCGGCCGTGAATCCGGTGACGACCGGCTTCGGGATGTATTTGAGCAGGGTGCCGACGCGCAGTGCGCCGGCGGCGATCAACATGAAACCGGCAAGCAGAGTGCACAGGATCATCCCGCCATAGCCGAATTTCACGATCACGGCGAACACGACCGGGATGAACGCCGCCGTCGGACCGCCGATCTGCACGCGCGAGCCGCCGAGGAACGAGATCAGGAATCCGGCAATGATGGCGGTGTGCAGCCCTTTTTCCGGCGTCGCGCCGGAAGCGATCGCCAGTGCCATTGCAAGCGGCAAAGCAACGATCGCGACGGTCAGGCCGGCGACGGCATCCTTGCGCAGATCATCGAGCGAGTAACCACGCCGCAGTACGGTCCACAGTTTTGGCTCGTACAGACTCCACGATAGTGTGGAAATTCCCTTGGCGGCATTCATGGCGAAAGTGTACAAGAAAGGCGAATCCTTCGGCTTGGCTTTATCATCGCGCAATGCCGCGCACGAAAAACCGCACGAATCCCGGGTTGTTTGCAGGATCCCACGCCCTGAAGCCGCTCGCCGAGCGCATGCGGCCGCGCACGCTCGACGAGATCGTCGGCCAGGTGCGTCTGCTTGGCCCCGGCACGGCGCTGCGCCGTTCAATTGAAGCCGGCCATGTGCACTCGATGGTGTTGTGGGGGCCGCCGGGCTGCGGCAAGACCACGCTTGCGCTGTTGCTGGCGAAATACGCAAATGCAGAATTTCGTGCGATCTCGGCGGTGTTGTCCGGCATTGCCGAGGTGCGCGTGGCGCTGGCGGAAGCCGAAGTGCGTTTTGCGCAAGGCCAGCGCAGCGTGCTGTTCGTCGACGAAGTGCATCGTTTCAACAAGGCCCAGCAGGACGCGTTCCTGCCGCACATCGAACGCGGCATCATCCTGTTTGTCGGCGCGACGACCGAGAATCCCTCGTTCGAGTTGAATTCGGCACTGCTCTCGCGCTGCCGCGTGCATGTGATGGACACAATTTCCGTCGATGCCATCGTCGATGCCTTGCAACGTGCCTTGCAAGACAGCGAACGCGGGCTCGGCAATATCGGCCTGGATGTCGGCGACGACGCATTGAACCTGATTGCGCAAGCCGCCGATGGCGACGTGCGCCGCGCGCTGACCCTGCTCGAAATCGCCGCCGATGTGGCACATGATGGTGTGATTGACGAGACGACGTTGTCGCAAGT
>JAFEFD010000538.1 GCA_018240765.1 Pseudomonadota bacterium
AAAAGATTCAGGTACGCATGCGATGGCCGTGCATAACAATGGATGCATGCGTGTTCACAACCGCGATATGGATTGATGCTCTGCTCGAACGGGATATCCGGTGAATCGTTGCGGCTGATGATGCTGCGCGCGCGTTCTTCGGTGACCATCGTCGCCGGATGCGGCGCGGGTTCGGCCTCGCGTTCCCAGCCGTCGTCCATGGTCTCGCGCGCAGTCGTTTCGAAGCGGCCTTCGGGATTCGACGCCGCACCGCGGCCCTTGATGCGCACCGGCTGATTCATGCGCCACATCCTACGCCGGTGGCGTCTCAGCGCTTGCGATGCTTGACATTGACTTTGTGTATTACTATATTGATACACATGGACGCATCGCTGTTGACCATCCAGCCCGCTTCGCCGGAACCGATCTATCGCCAAATCGTGGAGCAGTTGCGCCGCCTGATCGCGAGCGGACAGCTGCACGCGGGCGAGTTGCTACCCTCGGTGCGCGACGTCGCCGGTTTCCACGCGATCAATCCGATGACGGTGTCTCGCGCCTACGGTCTGGCCGAATCCGAGGGTCTGCTCGAACGCCTGCGCGGCAAGGGCATGGCGGTCGCGAGCAATGGTCACGCCACGCACAGTCAATCGCAGCGGTTGGCCTTGCTCGATCCGCAGCTATCTGCTGTCGCGCAGCATGCGCGCGAACTTGAATTGTCCGCCGACGCGGTAATGCGTCGATTGCACAAACTCATGGGAGATTCGAAATGAATGCCGTTTTGAAATCCGCCGCCAACGACACCGCCTGGCCACTGCAGGCACGTGGAATCGTCCACGCCTACGAAGGCCGTTATGTCCTGCAAGGCGTGGATTTGACACTCGCGCCCGGCAGCGTGCTCGGCCTGATCGGCCGCAATGGCGCGGGCAAGTCCACGTTGATTCGTGCCTTGCTCGGCCTGCTGCAACCGCAGGCCGGCGAAGCGTTCGTGTTCGGCGAACCGGCATTGCGCATGTCCGACGCGTCGAAAGTGCGCATCGCTTACGTGCCACAACAACCGGACGCGCTGGCATGGCTTAGCGCCGCGCAGATGTTCGATTACCTGTCGCGGTTTTATCCGAAGTGGGATCGCGCGTATGCGCAGCGCATGCTCGATCGCTGGCAAATCGTGCCGAACAAGGTGATGGCGAAGCTTTCGCCCGGCGAACGCCAGCGTGTGGACTTGATTCGCGCCCTCGCCTCACAGCCGGACTTGCTCGTGCTGGACGAACCCGTGGCCGCGCTAGACCCCGTCGCGCGCCGCGAACTGCTGCGCGAAATCGCGCTGCGCGCCGGCGAACAAGGCGCGACGGTGCTGTTCTCCACGCACATCGTTTCGGATCTGGAACGCGTGGCCTCGGACATCGCGTTTCTGCATGAAGGCAAATTGCTCCTGCACTGCGCGACGGACGACACCAAGGAATGCTATGCGCGCCTGTGGTTGCCCGCCGATCAAGCCGTGCATGTGCCGGCGGATGCGCTCAGCCGGCGCCGTCACGACGACGGCAGCGTGTCTTGCGTGGTTGCGCGCGACGCCGGCGCACGCTGGCCCGACGCCGCGAATCGTCCCGGTGCTCGCATCGATGCATTGGGCCTGGAAGACCTGTTCGTGGAGATTGCGGAATGAATGCGGCAAAGCTCTTCCTGCTGCCGTGGTGGGGAGCCCCAACGTTGACACGCGGCCTGATCGGCGGATTGTTGGCAATTCTCATGCTGATTTTTATCGTCGTCGCGGCGACCGGTCGACTCGGCGCGCGTGAAATGTATGGCGCGTGGTGCTTTATCGATCTGTTGGCGTGGGCATTGCTGATGCCAAACGCGCTGGTGTTGGCGCGCGATGCGCGAGCGTTGCGGTTGCCGGCGCTGGAACGCGACGCCGTACTGAGCCTGATCGTCTATGCGGTTGCGCTGATCGTGGTTCCCGGCCTATTGATTCCGCCACCTGCAAGCCTCACCAGCGTGCAGACGCTATTGTCGTTTGCGCTGTTCGCTGCCGTACCGTTGGCCTACATGTGTCTGCCTGGTTATCTCGCCGCGTTCATCATCGTCGGATGGCTGATCCTCAATCAACTCAGTCCCAATCTTGCAGCAGTCGCCAACATGATGAACTTCACGGTCTGGGCGGCGCCGATGCTGTTGGTATTGCTGCTCGCCATCGCCTGGAGCTGGCGGCGCACGGTGCGCGGTGCGATAGCGGCCGCCAGTCACTCGGCGCCGATGGTGCTCAAACTGCGCATGAGCGCCTGGAAAGGTTCCGACAAAGCCGACATTGCACAGGTGCGCCAACGCCCCGACTGGCTGCGCGCGCAGCCGGACTTGCGCCGCTGCGGCCCAGAATTTCCGCAACAAAGCCTGCGCGTGGTCCTGGGCGGCCTGTTTCTGCCGCAACGGTGGACTTCACGTCTGCGCACATGGCTCTGGGCCGTGCTTTGGAGCTCGCTATTCGTGGCGTTCATGATGTTGCAGGCATGGTCGCGGCATCCGCAAACCGGTTGGCTATGGCGCGCCGGGCTGTTCGCCACGCTTGCCTGGGGCATCGGATTCGGCGCATCAATGGTGGCATTGATAAGCGTGTTGCGCCTGGGTCGTGTGTGGCAAAACGTCACCGGCGAATTGCCGCTGCTGGCGCTGTTACCGGGCTTGGGCGCGCGCGGCGATCTGCTGCGCGCGATGTTGGCGCCGCCGCTTTACACGCAACTGCCGCTGCTGGCGCTTTCGCTGATCTGCGCGTTGAGCCTGCACCTGCGCCCAGCAGCGCTGGCGTTTGTTCTGCTCACGCAAGTCGGCGCCATCGCCTTCGTCGTCGTCTTCGTTCTGCTCATCGCCGGCGGCAAGCTGCCGAACAAATGGCTCGTCAGTGTGTTGGGTTGCGCTGGCTTCGTTTTGGTCAGCGTCAGTTTGTTCGTACCGACGCTGAGCGATGCGAGCACGATCCGGTTACCCGCTGGCAACCTCGCGGATTGGCTGATCGCCGGTTGGCTCGCTCTTGGGGCCATACTATTCTGTCTCGGCCTGCGCGGCTGGCGCGGACTCGTACAACGCCCGCATCCCTTCCTGCCGAATGGCACATGAACCGCCCTGTAAAATCTTCCAGAATCCCCTCAATGCCCAGCTCGCCGTGCAACCTCAGATGAGAGATCCATTCATGTCAAAGACCGTTCGTTTTGCAGTATTCCTGCTTGCCAGCCTCATGGCTCTTGCATCTGTCGCCAAGGCCACGGACCAGGATCCGTTGAACGATCCGGAAGTGCAAAAGACCCTGCGCGGAATGAAGGATGCCAATACCTGGTATCACCCCGATCTATTCGGCGAATTCGCCGGCATGCGCCATTACGCGCATCACGATTACGCCGGCGCGATGAAGTACTTCAAGATCGGTGCGTATTATTCCGACAAGCTGTCGCAGCTTAGCATCGGCCTGATGTACATGAACGGCGAAGGCGTGCCCAAGGATTTGCCGACTGCCTATGCCTGGCTCTCCGTTGCCGCCGAACGCAAGTATCCCGAGTTCGAAGCCACGCGCGACAGCGTCAAGGCACAGCTTTCACCGGAGCAACTTCAGCAGGCCGATAAAATCTTCGACGCCGTCAATGACGAATACGGCGACAAGGTGGCCAAGCATCGCCTGATCGTGCAGTTGCGCCAGGGCCAGATGAAGATTACCGGCTCGCATACGGGTTTCGATTCCGGCATCAGCCAACTGAGCAATAGCAGCGATTGCGGCGGTCCGGTAGTTGAGGTTGGCGGTGAGCCGCTCGCCAAGTCGGGCTGCGGCAGTGGCGGCAGCATGTTCGCAAAATGGCGTTGGGATCCGAAAACCTATTTTGCCGTGCGCGATTCGCGTTGGAACGCGACCGTCAGCGTCGGCTCGATAAACGACGTCGGCTCTGCCGCAGACAAGGCCAAGGCCGAACCCGCCGCCAAAGCGGACGCAACCAAGCCCGACGAAAAGCAGCAGTAAGTCCCTACTTCGCCGGCACTGGCCGCGGCTTGCCACCGACAAGCTTGCGCCAGATGCCGGCGAGGAAGCGGAACAGTTTCGGGATCAGCCAGACCAGCAGCAGCAGGAACGCCGCGAGCAGCACCAGAAACACCAGCGGGTGCTGGAACACCAGCCATAGTCCGCCGAGCAGGATGCCGTCCTCGGAAAAACTCAGCGTCCAGTTGCTGAATGGTTCTGGCGACGTGTTGATCGCGGCGCGGGTACTCATCTTGGCCAGGTGCGTGCCGCCGGCGATGGTACCGCCGAGCAGCGCCGCGGCCATCTGCACGTCTGGCGCTGCGTCGCCCATCGCGCCCCAGGCGAGCATGGCGCCGATCGGGATGCGGATGAACGTGTGCACCGCGTCCCAGGCCGAATCGACAGCGGGCACCTTATCGGCGACAAACTCGATGATCAGCATGAAGGCGGATGCGCCCAGCACCCAGTTGTGTTCGAGCAGCTGCAGGTGTTCCGGCAACTGCACCCAGCCCACGCGTCCGATCAGGCCGACGATGAAGATGGCCGCGTACAGACGGATACCGCTGGCCCAGGCCAGACCCGCCGCCAGCGCCAGCGACTGCAGGTTTTCCATCGCCCACCTCCCGCGCGCAAATCGACGAGCGATTGTACGCGCGCCGTCTGAATGCCGCCCGTCGGCAAGGCGACGCCGTTTCGGCATCGAGCACTCGCGGCCTGACCGCGACTGTGGCAGGATCGGCGCGTTTGTTGCCGGGGAGATCACGATGCGCTGGGTTCTGCTGCTGCTCGCGGTGCTGGGATTCGGTCTGGGATTTTCGGCGAAGGCGCCTGGCTTGATGGGCGTGGGCTTCGTGCTCGGCTTCGTGTTCCTGATTGCCGCGTTCTTTGCCTTCGCCGCGGAACGTGTCGCCGAAACCTCGCGTCCGGACTCGGTCCTGCTCACCGACAAGGACATCAACACCTTGCGCGCGAGCATGCGCAAAGCCAATTCCCCCGCCACGCCGTCAGCACAGCGCCCCCCTGCCACGCATGCCTGAACTTCTTGTGGCGTGATGCATAGCACCATGACCGCGGCAGGACGCTGGCGCACAATGTGGCTGCGGCGCATCGGCCGCGTGGTCAAGGAGAAGTTCGATGGGCGCTGAATCGATTGTTGTATTCCTGATTGTCGGTGCCGTGGCCGGTTGGTTGGCCGGGCAGATCGTGCGCGGCATGGGTTTCGGCCTGGTCGGAAACATTGTGGTCGGCATCGTCGGCGCGTTCATCGCCGGTTGGCTGTTGCCGCAAGTGGGCATCGTCATCGGCGGCGGAATCGTGGCCTCGATCATCAATGCCGTGATCGGTGCGGTGATCCTGCTCGTCATCATCGGCCTGATCAAGCGCGCCTGATCCGCCGCGCAGACAGGCCACGCACAGGACTTGCCTGCGCTTGCCCTGTCGGCGCGGCAGTCGCACTATCGGCATCTCACCGGATTGTTCGAGGTAGCCGCCGTGTCCGCACACCATCCCGTTCCCCCCGATTTCGCCGCACGCACGCGCATCGGCGCAATGGACTACGAAAAACTCTACGCCGAATCCGTGCGTGATCCGGACGGTTTCTGGCGCCGCATCGGCAAGCGCCTGGACTGGATCGTGCCGTACGCCAAGGTGCGCGACGTTTCTTTCGACGCGAAGGATCTGCATATCCGCTGGTACGCCGACGGCAAGCTGAATCTTGCCGCGAATTGCCTGGACCGGCACCTGACCACCCGCGGCGACAAGACCGCGATCCTGTGGGAAGGCGACCATCCCGACGAGTCGCGCGCGATCAGCTACCGGCAATTGCATGAACAGGTCTGCCGCGCGGCGAACCTGCTGAAAAATCTCGGCATCAAGAAAGGTGATCGCGTGTGCATTTACCTGCCGATGATTCCGGAGGCCGCTGTGGCGATGCTCGCCTGCGCGCGCATCGGCGCGGTGCACACCGTCGTGTTCGGTGGTTTCTCGCCGGATTCGCTGGCCGGACGCATCGCCGACTCGCAATCGAAAGTGGTGATCACCGCCGACGAAAGCCTGCGCGGCGGCAAGCATGTCCCGCTCAAGGTGAATGTCGACGAGGCGCTGACGCGACCCGGCACGACCAGCGTGGAGACGGTGCTCGTGGTCAAGCGCACTGGCGCACCCGTGCCGATGCAAACGCCGCGCGATCGTTCCTGGGATGCGCTCGTCACCGTGCAGGACACGCAATGCGCGCCCGAAACGGTGGGTGCCGAAGACCCGCTGTTCATCCTGTATACGTCGGGTTCCACTGGAAAACCCAAGGGCGTGCTGCACACGACCGGCGGTTACGGCGTGTTCGTCAGCTACACCCACGAATGCGTGTTCGACCTGCGCGAGGACGACGTCTACTGGTGCACGGCGGACGTGGGTTGGGTCACCGGCCACAGCTACATCGTCTATGGGCCGCTCGCCAACGGCGCGACGTCGCTGATGTTCGAAGGCGTGCCGAATTATCCGGACTCTGGCCGCTTCTGGCAGGTGATCGACAAGCACAAGGTCACGATCTTCTATACCGCGCCGACCGCGATCCGCGCGCTGATGCGCGACGGCGAAGCGCCGGTGAAAAAATGGAAACGGACGTCTTTGCGGCTCCTTGGGTCGGTTGGCGAACCGATCAACCCGGAAGCCTGGGAATGGTACTGGCGCGTGGTCGGCGACGGCCGTTGCCCGGTCGTGGACACCTGGTGGCAGACCGAGACCGGAGGCATTTTGATTTCACCGCTGCCCGGCGCAATCGACCAGAAACCAGGCTCGGCGACGAAGCCGTTCTTCGGCGTCAGGCCCGCAATCGTCGATGCGACCGGCAACATCCTTGACGGTGCCTGCGAGGGCAACCTCGTCCTGCTCGATTCCTGGCCCGGCCAGATGCGCACCGTATATGGCGACCATCAGCGCTTCATCGACACTTATTTCAAGACTTACCCGGACATGTATTTCACCGGCGATGGCGCACGCCGCGACGCCGACGGCTACTACTGGATCACCGGCCGCGTCGATGACGTGATCAATGTCTCAGGCCACCGCCTCGGCACCGCAGAAGTCGAAAGCGCGCTGGTCGCGCACACGCACGTAGCGGAAGCGGCCGTGGTCGGATTTCCGCACGACATCAAGGGCCAGGGCATCTATGCCTATGTCACCCTGAAAGCAGGCGTGGATTCCAGCGATGAGTTGCGCAAGCAACTGATCGCGCACGTGCGCAAGGAGATCGGCCCGATCGCGACGCCCGATCATTTGCATTGGGCCCCGGCGCTGCCAAAAACGCGATCGGGCAAGATCATGCGCCGCATCCTGCGCAAGATCGCCGAAAACGCCCCGGACCAGCTCGGCGACATCTCCACGCTCGCCGATCCGTCCGTGGTGCAGCATCTGGTCGATACGCGGCTGGTGAGGTGAACGCGAGCGCGCTCGCCGCCACGGATTTCATACCCGCCAGCGTGCCACCGCCGCTGCACGACGGTGAAATCCACTTGTGGCTTTTTCCACATTGGCAACGTGTTGCCGACGCGGCGAACTCGTGGCCGGTGCGCGACCTGCTTGCGACATACCTGGATCGCCCCATCGAAAGTGTCCGCGTCGCACGTGGCGAACATGGCAAGCCATGTCTGGCAGGCACCTCGCTGGAATTCAATCTGTCGCATACGACCGATGTGTTGTTGCTGGCCCTGAGCCGGAGCATTGCGCTGGGTGTGGATCTGGAGTCGCTTGGCCGAAGAACGCGGCCGGCCATCGAACTGGCTCAACGTTTTTTTGCGCCGGACGAGACGACGGCGCTCGGAACACTCCCGGAAGATATGCGACAACTTGCCTTCCTGCGCCTGTGGTGCGCCAAGGAGGCAGCCCTGAAGGCCGAGGGTGGTGGCATCGGTTCTGGCCTGGATCGTTTCGCGTTCGCACTGGATGCACAAGGCCAGGTTTCATCGAGCACTGGCAACCCATGGCATCTGCATGCCTTCGCGCCAACACCGGCGCATATCGGCGCACTGGCCCACGCTGAGCCGGTCGGCCGGGTACGTGCTTTCGTCGCCCAAACCTGAGGCAAGCATTGCCCTGCCGAGACAATCCGGCTAAGTTTCCCTTTCCGCACGTACGGGTTGTCCGCCATGTGGAAGTGGTTGCGCAATGGTGTCCTGCTGGCGATCGTTCTGGCCGGCGTGCTCAAGCTCGCCGCCTGGTATGCGGTTGGCAAGGATGCGCAGCGCGTGGTTGACGCCCTGGCACCGTATGCCGACATCAAGTACGACGGCCTCGGCGCCGGCCTTGATGGCAGCGTTTCCCTCATCGGCGTGAGCGTGGCGCCCGTCGGCTCGCATCGGGTCTATCGCGCTGATGCAGCAACACTGGATTCTCCCGGCCTGCTCTGGCTGCTCAAGCACGCCGCGTTGCACGAGAATGAACTGCCCGCACAGTTCGGCATAACCTTCAGCGGCGTAAAGTGGCCGCCGGAGCCATGGCTTGACCCCCAGTGGTTCGATCCGGCTACCTACGTGTTGTTTGCGTCGGCCGGCTGTCAAACACGCCTGGACACCGCCGACTACCTCCGCATGGGCATGGATACCGGTGCGACATCGCGCGACCGTTTCGAATACCGTTACGACCCCGGCCAACACACGCTGACAGCTTCAGTGCGCCTGTCCACTCCAGGATTCGCCGACCTGGCGCTCGAAGCGGACGTGAGCCGCTTCGATCCCGCAAAAATGCTGCAACCGGGTTTCTGGGATACGACACGGATCGACCAGCTCTCGGCGACCTATGCCGACAACGGCTTCATGTCGCGCCGCAATGACTACTGTGCGAAACGCGAAAGCCTGAGCACGCCACAATTCGTGGATCACCATGCGACCGTCGTCGAGGCGCTGCTGCAGGAATCCCGCATCCAACCCGATGACGAGCTCATGCGCCTGTACAAGACCCTGGTCGTACACGGCGGCAGCCTGCGATTGTTGAGCCTTCCGAACGCGGTGTTCTCGATCAAGTCCTGGAAATCGACATCGCGCGAAGAATTGTTGCGCCAGCTCAATGTCACGGCGCGATACCAGGACAAACCACCGATCATGTTCCGGCTTGCGTTCATGCCGGAGTCTTCCCCGGACACGACAACGCCGGTGGCCACTGACGCCGCCTCGACCGCTGCTCCGGCTGCCGCACCAACCATACCGTCACCTGCACTCGCTCCCGCAACCGTCGTCGCGCCGGCCATGCCACCAGCGCTAAAACCGGAACCGAAGCCCGAGGCGACTGGCGTTGCCAAACCGGCATCCAGTGCGATCGCAAAGCCCGTGCAGGAAAGCCCGCCTGTTGCCAAAAAACGCACGACCGAATCGGCAAGTTACCTGGACAAGGCCGAGAGCCGTTTCACCCCGCCACTCGTTGTGCACTCGCCGGCGCCCGGCAGCGAACCCGAGACCCGCTCAGCGCCTCTGGCAACACCACCGGCATCGACACCGATTCCCGAGAACTCGACGCAGGCTCTGGTCTGGAAACCGGGCATCATCGAGCAATTGCCGGAAAGCACGCCCGTGAAAAAGGACTACACCGTCGTCGAATTTCCAGCCCTGGCACAGTTGACCGGCCGCCATGTGCGCCTGATCACACGTGGCGGCAAGCAGATCGAGGGATTCGTCGCCGCAACTGGCGACCACAACGTGCAACTGCGCATCGAGCGTGGCGGCGGCAGCGCTCTGGTCGCCATCAATCGCGACAGCATCACCCAGATCCAGCTGCTTCACTGGTAGCCGCTGCGACGTTTCTCATTCGCGTTGCGTCTTGGCATCAGTGAACGACAAACCGGCCACGGGATTTGCCCAGGACATCGATGCGATGACCTTGGCGCGCGCGCAGCGCGGCGACATGGCGGCATTTGCGCAGTTGTACCAGCGTTACGCGCGCGCCTGCTTTCTGCTCGCATTGCGCCTGACCGGGCAACGCCAACCGGCCGAAGACCTGGTGCACGAGGCATTCCTGAAGATGATGGACACGATCGGCAGTTATCGGGGCGAAGCGCCCTTTGGAGCGTGGTTCAAGCGCCTGACCGCGAATACCGCCATCGACTGGTTGCGTCGGCAGCGTCATCCGGCCACCAACGACGCCGATACGTTGCTCGAGCACGCCGTCGGGCCGGATTCCGACAGCGCGAGCCTGGTCGACGCCGATTCCCTGCTCGCGCGGCTGCCGCCGCGTGCACGCGCGATCGTGGTGTTGCACGAACTGGAGGGTTATACGCATGCCGAACTCGCCGCCTTGTTCGGACAGAGCGAGAGCTATTCAAAATCCATCCTCGCGCGTGCGCTCAAACGGTTGCAGGCACTCGCCACGCCCGCGGCACATGCATCAAAGGTTGCCTTATGAACGAACATGAATTGAATTTCCACGATCTTGCCGCCGGCTTGCCCGCGCGTACCATCGAACCCTTGCCACCGGATCTGTGGCCGCGCATCGCGGCTGCGCATTTGTCGCGCCGTCGCCAGCGCCGCTGGCGGCGTATGGCCGCTGGCGGAGCCGCACTAGCCTTCGTCGCCGCCGTGCTGGTTTCGGCTTCTGCTTGGCGGCACGCGGCGATGCCGGTGACTGACTGGCAGGCGCGCGCGCAGGCGCTCGAGCTGCAACTGGATGCCTTGCCTTTGCCCGCCACCAGCGCGCCGATGGCGCGCCTGGCCGAATCCGAAATTGCAAATCTGGATGCCAGCCTGCAAGCCGCCTACGATCGCGGTGCGGCACGTCACGATATTGATCCGCTTTGGCAACGACGCAGTGAGTTGCTTGATGCCCTGTTGTCGGTGCGGCAGCAGCAGCCGGTTCCTGCTCGAATCTGAGGTGTCGCCATGAATATCCGGAATTTTTGCGCTTGCCTCCTGTTGCTTGGTTCGACAGGCGCATGGGCGGCTTCGCCATCTGCCGCACTGGGCCTGCTTGTCGATTCGGCCGATGCACAAGCCGCTCACGACGGCTTGAGCGTTCTCGGCGCCACACCCGGCAGTGTTGCCGACCAGATCGGCCTGCGCCCGGGCGACGTAATCGTCGATGTCAACGGCGTCGCCTTGGCGAACCTCGGCGCCGACGCGAACGGCCGCGCACTCGCCGCCGCGACACTCAATGCAACGATCGCAGGCTTGCCTGCCTCCACGCCCTTGCGCCTGCGCGTTTTGCGTGGTGGCGCAACTTTGGCACTGAACGCGCCGCCGCGCGCAAACGCCGCGTCTTCATCCTCGACAGTTGCTTCCGGCAACGCCGCAATCGACCCACCGACCGCAGGCGGCTGCGGCCGCATCAGCACCTTTGATGTCGCTCCGCGCAGTCAGCATCTGTATCGGGCCAGGATCCTGTTGCTCGATGGTTCCACTCCCGGACCGTCCGGCACGCCATCGTTTCGCGTCACAGCCGGCACGCACAAGCTGCTCGTTGCCGAAGACATCCCGACGCGGGAAATGGGTGTTGGCCCGATCGCCAGCTTGCGCAGCCGTCGCGACACCAGCAAGACGCTGACCGTGACCGTCAAGGCCAATGTGACCGCCTTGCTGGCTGCCCGACTCAATACCGAAAAGGCGGCCGATTTCGCCGATGGCGGCTATTGGGATCCGGTCGTGTGGCGCGAGATTCCGGAAAATTGCCGGTAATCGGGAACTTGGCGGCCCCGTTGCAGTCGAAATCCGCATACTCCCACGGGCAGCGGCCACACGGATGTGGCCACATCCTTCATCACTGCTTCGGCTATCCTTCCGCGCTGGTGGCACAGTGGCGATGATCCGATCAAGACTTCTCTGCTCTTGCTGTTTGCGCTCGTTCCGGCGTGGGTTTGCGCACAACCGGTAGCGCCTGACACGTATCTTGCGCGTCTGCAGCAAGGGGTCGACAGCGGCCTGTATCGCGAACTCGCGGTGGGCTGGATCGACGGCACCCAGACCGGTCCCG
>JAFEFD010000539.1 GCA_018240765.1 Pseudomonadota bacterium
TACGACGAGATGATCGTGTTGCGCGACATCCAGTTCGAATCTTTCTGCGAGCATCACATGGCGCCGATCATCGGCCGCGCCCATGTCGGCTATGTGCCGGATGGCAAGGTTGTCGGCATCAGCAAGCTTGCGCGCGTGGTCGATGCGTTCGCGCACCGCTTCCAGGTGCAGGAAAAGATGACTGCGCAGATCGCCACCTGCATCAGCGAGGTGCTGCATCCGCGCGGGGTCGGCGTGGTCGTCGACGCCGTGCACCAGTGCATGACCACGCGCGGCGTGCACAAGCGCGGCGTGTCGCTGGTCACCAGCCAGATGCTCGGCAGTTTCCGCGAGGATGCGCGAACAAGAGCGGAGTTCCTGCGCTTCATCGACATCGATAGCGCAGGCAAATAAGGACGCCCGTGGAAAACACCGTCCAACATCCGGCGCATGTGCGCCGCGCTGCGCTGGCCTTCATCTTCGTCACGGTGCTGATCGACATCCTGAGTTTCGGCATCATCATCCCGGTGCTGCCGCACCTGATCATCGAACTGGTCGGTGGCAGTATTGCGAAGGCGGCGGTGTGGTCGAGCGCGTTCGGCACCTTGTTCATGCTGATGCAGTTCGTGTGCTCGCCGATCCAGGGTGCGCTGTCGGATCGTTTCGGCCGGCGCACGGTGATCCTGATTTCCAGTTTCGGCCTCGGTATCGACTTCATCGTGATGGCGCTGGCGCCAACCCTGGCGCTGCTGTTCATCGGTCGCGCCGTATCCGGCATGTGCGCGGCGAGCTTCTCGACTGCGAACGCGTACATCGCCGACATCACGCCACGCGAGAAGCGCGCGGCGAGCTATGGAATGCTCGGTGCGGCGTTCGGCATCGGTTTCATCATCGGACCTGCGCTCGGCGGCCTGCTTGGCCATGTTTCCATCCGCCTGCCGTTCTGGGCGGCGGCGTTTCTTGCCTTGATGAATTTCTGCTACGGCTTTTTCGTGTTGCCTGAATCCTTGCCGCCGGAGCGGCGCAGCGCGCGATTCGACTGGAGCCATGCCAATCCGCTTGGCGCGGTGGTTCTGCTCAAGCGCTATCCACAAGTGTTCTCGCTGGCGACGGTATTCTTCCTGCTCGCGCTGGCGCAGTACTCGATCAATTCAACCTATGTGCTGTACACGGATTTCCGCTTCGGTTGGGGCACGCAGGCAGTCGGCTGGACATTGGCCCTGGTCGGCCTGTGTACGGCAATCGTGCAGGCCGGCCTGGTGCGAAAACTGATGCCGAAGCTCGGCGAGCGCCGCATGATCCTTGCCGGATTGAGTTTCTCCGTAGCGGGATATCTGCTGTTTGGCCTTGCGCCATCGCCGTGGGTTTTCGTTGCCGCAATCCCGATTTTCTGCTTGGCTGGACTGGCGGGACCTGCCGCGCAGGCGATGGTCACGCATCTGGTCGATCCGCACGAGCAGGGCCGCCTGCAGGGTGCGTTGACGAGTTTGCAGAGCCTGGCCGGCATCTTCGGGCCGGCGTTGTTCGCGAACCTGTTCGCGCTGTTCATCTCCGACCACGCGCCGGTGAAGCATCTTCCGGGCGTGGCATTCGCGCTGGCTGCGCTGCTGGTGTTCGCCGCATTGCTGACGACGATGTACGCGACGCGGCATTTGCGCGGATACGTGCCGAAGGCGACCGCCGGTACATGAAGCTCTCCTACGCCGACGTCGAAACCGCGGCGCGGCGCATTGCGCCCTTCGCGCACGTCACGCCGGTGTCGCGTTCGCGCTCGCTGGATGCACTCGCCAGCTGTGCGATCGCATTCAAGTGCGAGAATTTCCAGCGCGCAGGCGCATTCAAGTTCCGCGGCGCCTGCAACGCGGTGTGGGCGCTGTCCGACGCGCAGGCCGCGCGTGGCGTGGTCACGCATTCCTCCGGCAATCACGGCGCGGCGCTGGCGCTGGCGGCGCAAACGCGCGGCATCGCGGCGCATGTGGTGGTTCCCGAAGGCGCGGTCGCGGCCAAGGTTGCGGCGATCCGCAACTACGGTGCAACCTTGCACGTGTGTGCGCCGACACTGGCTGCGCGCGAGGAAACCGCCGATCGCATCGCCCGCGAAACCGGCGCCACCCTGGTGCATCCGTTCACCGACCCGAATGTGATCGCAGGGCAAGGCACGGCGGCGCTGGAATTGTTGCGCGAAACCGGCGAACTCGATGCCCTGATCGCGCCGGTCGGCGGTGGCGGATTGATCAGCGGCAGCGCGATCGCGGCAAAAGGGATGTTTCCACAAATCCACATCTTTGCCGCAGAGCCCGAAGGCGCGGCGGATGCGTTCGAGTCGATGCGCCGCGGCGAGCGCGTGACCGATATCGTGCCGGATACGATCTGCGACGGTCTGCGCGCGACATTCGGCCAGATCAACTTCGATTTGATGCGCGGCCACGACGTGCAGGTACTGCCGGTCAGCGACGCCGAAACCGTGGCTGCCATGCGCCTCGTGTTCGAGCGCATGAAGATCGTTATCGAACCATCCTCGGCCGTGGTGCTGGCCGCGATCACGCGATATCGCGAGCACTTTGCCGGCAAACGCGTCGGCGCGATCCTCAGCGGGGGGAACGTGGACCTGGATCGGCTTCCCTGGTAACGCTGGCGGGCGGCCGCAACACCCCGAACAGTGCGATCATGATGACGGCGATGCCGATGGATTCGCTTGCGTCCGGACGCTCGCCGAGCAATGCCCAGGCCAGGCCAATGCCGACCAGTGGCGTGATCAGGCTGGCGAGGCCCGCCACATTCGTCGGCAGGCGCTGCACGATGAACAGCCACATCGCCCAGGCGATGCCCGAGGAAAGCAAGCCGTTGTAGAGCAGCGCACCGACAAGCTGCGGCGCCCAGACGATGTCGCGCTCGTGCACGCACAGCGCGAGCACGACGAGGAACACGGTGCCATACAGCATCTGCCAGGACGTCAGGCGCAAGGGCGACACCGGCTTGGCGAGGAACAGGCGCTTGGCCAATACGGTGCCGATCGCCCAACACATGCCGCCGCCGAGCGCGAGCAGGGCGCTGCCGAGGCCGACATGCGTGCTCCACGGTTCGAGCACCAGCACGAGTCCTGAAGCCGCGACCGCGATGCAGGCCCATTGCCGCACGCTCGGCCGGTCGCCCAGCAGTACCCAGGCGAGCGGAATCACCCAGAACGGCATGGTGTAGGCGAGCAAGGCGGTCTTGCCGGCGCCGCCCGCGATCAGGGCGAACTGCACGAGCATCTGGAACCCCGTCGTCTGCGCGAAGCCGATCATCAGCGTGTCGCGCCACGGCGTCGGCGCAAGATTCTCGCCGCGCAGTGCGAGCACCGCGAACAACACCGCGGTGCCGAACACGTAGCGCATCGCCGAAAACGTGAGCGGGCCGACGTAAACCAGCACCGCCTTCATCACGATCCAGTTGAAGCCCCAGACCAGGCTCAGGATGGCCAGCGCGATCAGGGCGCTGCGGCGGGCGTTGGCGTCACTCATTCCGGCATGTAGTCGAACGGGTTGCGTATGATACGCAGCTGCGTTGCTCGGAGCTTGCCGGTCATGGCGAAAACCCTATCGCGCTGTTCCTGGGCCAGTGGCGACGATGCCGCGATGCGCGACTACCACGACAACGAATGGGGCGTGCCGTTGCACGACGACACGCGCCTGTTCGAATTTCTCGTACTGGAAGGCGCGCAGGCCGGATTGAGTTGGAGTACGGTGTTGAACAAGCGCGAGGCGTATCGCCGCGTTTTCCACGGCTTCGACATTGCGCGCGTGGCGCGCATGAGCGACACGGCACTGGAGAAGTTGCTGCTCGATCCGGCGATCATCCGCAATCGCCTGAAAGTGTACTCGGCACGCAACAACGCGCGTGCCGCTCTGAAGGTCATAGCCGAATTCGGCAGCCTCGACGCCTACTTCTGGGGCTTCGTCGACGGCAAACCCGTCCGCAACCGCTGGCGCGAACGCGGACAAGTGCCAGCGCGCACCGAGCTATCGGACAAACTCAGCAAGGACTTGCAAAAGCGCGGCTTCAACTTCGTCGGCTCGACCATCCTTTATGCGCAGATGCAGGCGACCGGGATGGTGAACGACCATTTCGTGGGGTGTTTTCGGCATCGGCAGGTCTGAAAATCATCTTCGCGACCCGCGCAACGCATCCACCGAAAACGTCGCGATCTCGGCGCCTGCCTCGCGGCGCGGTTGCCCGGCATCCGGACCGAACGCGTGCGCGCAGATGACTTCGTAGGTCGCCGGCAGCGAACCGTCCTGCCGGTAGCCTTCGTAAGCGTCCAGCGCGCGGCGGAAATGTGCCTTGCCAGTGAGGCCGCGCATGCGCTGCGCATCCGCATTCGTCGCGCCGATGGACTTGAGTTCGCGCATCAGGTCGGCGGCGACGGTGTAACGCAGGGTGAAGTGCTCGGTGTCCAGCACGGGATCGCGAAAGCCCGCCGCGATCAGCGCGTCACCGACCTGGCCGATGTGCGCGAATGCACTGACGTGCGGGGTGGAATCCGCTGCCGCCCAGGCGGCGCGCAACTCGTGCAAGGTATCGGGCCCGAACGTCGAAAACGCAATGTAACCGCCGGGCCGCAGCACGCGCCTGAACTCCGCGAACAGCGCCGGCAGGTCGTCGATCCACTGGATGCACAGGTTGGAGAACAGCACGTCGACACTCGCATCCGGCAGCGGCAGCGCGCGTGCATCGGCACACACCCGCCCGAGCGGACGCCGCCAGCCGGGTCGGACCTGGCGCAGCATCGGCAAGGCGAGGTCGAGCGCGATGACTTGCGCGGAACGGAAGCGTTTGCGCAGCAGCGCGCTGCCGT
>JAFEFD010000053.1 GCA_018240765.1 Pseudomonadota bacterium
ACCGTGCCGACCTCGTGGGGCGAATCGGTGGTGATGCGTATCCTGGACCGCGAATCCATCGTCTTCGATTTCCACACGCTCGGCTTCACCGACGAATTCCTGCCCAAGTTCATGAAGGTGCTGGAACTGCCGCACGGCATCCTGCTCGTCACCGGCCCGACCGGATCGGGCAAGACCACGACGCTGTACACCGCGCTATCCAGGCTCAACACGCCGGACGTGAAGATCATCACGGTCGAGGATCCGGTCGAATACCAGATCGAGGGCATCAACCAGATCCAGGCCAAGCCGCAGATCGGGCTCGATTTCAGCCATGCGCTGCGCTCGATCGTGCGCCAGGATCCGGACATCATCATGATCGGCGAAATGCGCGATCTGGAAACCGCGAAAATCGCGATCCAGTCTGCGCTCACCGGTCACCTCGTGTTGTCCACCCTGCACACCAACAACGCCGCCGGCGCGGTCACGCGCATGCTCGACATGGGCGTGGAAGACTATTTGCTGACGTCCACGGTGAACGGCGTGCTGGCACAGCGCCTGGTACGCCGCCTCGAAGCCACGCATGCGGAAAAATACGACGCATTGCCCGAGGTCATCGAGGAATTCGGCCTGCGCCGCTACCAGCCGGATGGGAAAATCCAATTGTATAAACCGATGCCATCGGCGCTGACGTCCAGCGGTTACCTCGGCCGCACCACGATCATGGAATTCCTCGTCATGAGCGATCCGATCCGGCGCCTGGTCATGCAGCACGCCGACATGGGCAAGCTCGAGGAGCAGGCGCGCAGCGAAGGCATGCGCACCATGTACGAGGATGGACTGGTCAAGTCGCTGCTCGGCACCACGACGATCGAAGAAGTGTTGCGCGTGACCTCGGAAAGCTGATGGCGCTGTTCCATTACAAAGCGGTCACGCCGAGCGGCGAAGTCCTCGAGGGCCAATTCGAGGTTGCGTCCAACGACGAGGCCGTGGCACGCATCCAGGATGCCGGCAATATTCCGCTGGAAATCCGCGCTGCGGTGGAAGGCGATGGTCGCAATGCGCTGGCGGGATTGTTCACTCGCGCCGCAATGAGTCCGGCGCAGGTGCTGCAATTCACCCAGCAGCTGTCGACCCTGCTTGGCGCCGGTCAGCCGCTGGATCGTGCATTGCAGATCCTGCTCGAGCTGCCGGAGAGCGAAAAGGCGCGGCGCATCATCGAACGCATCCGCGACCACGTGCGCGGCGGCGCGCCACTGTCGGACGGCCTCGAGGCCGAGCCGCAGATTTTCTCGAAGTTGTACGTGAACATGGTGCGCGCCGGTGAAGTCGGCGGCGCGCTCGACACCACGCTGGCGCGCCTTGCGCAGTACCTGGAGCGTGCCAAGGCGCTCAAGGAAAGCGTGATCAACGCGATGATCTATCCGGCCATCCTCATCGTCATGGTCTTCGCTGCGCTGTTCGTTTTGCTCGTGTTCGTGGTGCCGCAGTTCGCACCCATGTTCAAGGACATGAACGTGGAACTGCCGATGATCACGAAGATCGTGCTGTTCGCGGGCAACACCCTGCGCGATTTCTGGTGGGGCATCGCCGGCCTGATTTTTCTCGCCGTTGTTTTCGCTCGCAAGCAGCTGGCCGATCCACCGACCCGCCTGCGCTTCGACGCCTGGGTGCTCAAGCGCCGCCTGTTCGGGCCGTTGATCGCCCGCCTGGAAACCGCGCGCCTGGCACGAACCCTGGGAACTTTGCTCAAGAATGGCGTTCCGTTATTGACCGCTCTCGGCATCGGCCGCAACGTGCTCGCCAATTCGGCGCTGGCCGAGGCGGTGGACGCGGCAACCGAGGAAGTGAAAACCGGCGGCGGCCTTGCGTTTGCGCTGTCGCAGAGCAAACGCTTTCCGAAACTGGCGCTGCAGATGATCGCGGTGGGCGAGGAATCCGGCGCGCTCGACGACATGCTGTTGAAGGTTGCCGACACCTTCGACACGGAAGCAAAAAATACTGTCGACCGCCTGCTCGCAGCGCTTGTGCCCGCGGTCACCGTGGTCATGACCGGCGTGGTCGCGGTCATCATGATGGCGATCCTGCTGCCGATCCTGAACATCACCAGTTCCCTACAGTGAGACGAACATGAAAAGGTATACATTGCAGCAGCGCGGCCAACGCGGCGCGGTTTCAGGCTTCACCCTGATCGAGATGATCGCCGTGCTGGTGCTTATCGGCATCGTCATGACCATCGTCGGCGGCAAGGTGATGCAGAACTTCCAGAACGGCGAATACAAGGCTGGCGTGGCCGGCGTGCATTCGCTGGAAATGAAGGTGCAGGCCTTCATGCTCGACAACGGTTCCGCACCGGCAAGCCTGAACGACCTCGTTGCGCGCCCGGGCAACGCGGCCAACTGGAACGGACCGTATGCGAAGGAAGCGGACCTGAAGGATCCGTTCCAGCATCCGTATTTCTACAAGGCGCCGGGCGATCACGGCGATTTCGACATCATCTTCTACGGCAAGGACGGCCAGCCGGGCGGCGACGGCCTGAACAAGGATTACGGCAACTGGCAGTAAGCCCATGCGTGTGTCGCGCCAGTCCGGCTTTACGCTCATCGAACTGGTCGCGGTTGTCGTCCTGATCGGCATCGCGCTCAGCGTGGTGTCGTTGTCGTTCAGCAAAAGCATGAGCTCGGCGAAGATCCAGGCCGCCACGCGCGACCTGGTCGCCGCGCTGCGCTACACGCGCGGGCAGGCGATCGTGACCGGCAAACAGGCGGCGCTGGACCTCGACATCCAGTCCAATACTTACCAGGCGCCGGGCAAGCCGATCGTGAAATTGCCGGAGGGCATGCAGATGGCGTTGCTCACTGCCGACAGCGAACAGACCAGCGCGAGCTCGGGCCGAATCCGTTTCTTTCCGGACGGCGCTTCTACCGGTGGGCACATTACCGTGCGCCTCGGTGATCGGGAGTGGCGCATCAACGTGAGCTGGCTGACCGGGCAGGTCACGCGCGAGGAGTCGAAGCCGTGAGCATTTCTCCTCACTCCTTGTCCTCTCCCGCAAGCGGGAGAGGGGGAGTGATTGTCCGGCGCTGCCGGACTCCGGTATTGCATAGGAGCGGGGGCTTCACCCTGATCGAACTCGTCGCCGCGTTCGTGATTTTCGCGATCGGTTTCGGCGTGCTGTTGCAGATTCTTTCCACCTGCCTGCACACGACCG
Organism: Pseudomonadota bacterium; assembly: GCA_018240765.1. Taxonomy (GTDB): domain Bacteria; phylum Pseudomonadota; class Gammaproteobacteria; order Xanthomonadales; family Rhodanobacteraceae; genus Rudaea. Next base: position 3,191 of record JAFEFD010000053.1, read on the forward strand.
CGCAGGCGGCCGACTACACGCGCGCGGCGCTGTGGGCGCAGTCGCTCATGGATGTGCAAGGCGTCGGCGAGCCGGTCAAGGATGGCGATTACGCCGGTGCGTTCGACGACAAGTATCGCTGGCATTTGCAAATCGCGAAGGTTCCGCCGCAGGACATCATCCCGATTGCATCCAGTGTTCCGGTGGCGGGCAATGCCAACACGCCGCCCGTGCAAGCCGTGCCGGTAGCGCCGAACATCGACTTGTACAAGCTGCAACTCGATGTGACCTGGGGCACGATCTACCTGCAGCACGACGCGCGTTTCGTTACCTTGCGCGCGCAGAATCCCGACATCACGCAGGCGGCGCAGGCGCCGGTCATGCGCCAGGGCAGGGCGCAGCCATGAAACGCGTGCCGGCATTTCACAAAAGCGCGGGCTTCACCCTGCTGGAGGTTTTGCTCGCCGTGATCCTGCTCGGCCTGCTCATTGCCGGCGCCTACGGCGGCATTCGTGCGTCCGCGCACGCGATGCGCGCGGGCGAGGCCGCGATCGACCGCACCGATCGCCTGCGCACCGCGCAGGAATTCCTGCGTCGCCAGATCAGCCAGATCCTGCCGCTGGAATTCGGGCGCGATGACAACACCGGCATGATCCACGTGTTCGACGGCGACGCACGGCGGATGCGCTTCGTCGCCGCGATGCCCGGCTACCTTTCGCGGGGCGGGCCGTATGTGCAGACGCTGGAACTCGCACCGGCCACGGACGGTCTGCAGTTGCGGTTCAGCGACACGATGCTCAATGGCTATGCGACCGACAAAAACCGCAGCGATTCGGATGCCGACGCCGTCGTGCTGCTCGACCGCATCGCTTCGGGCCGTTTCGAATACCGTGCGCTCGACGCCGACGGCAATCTCGGCAACTGGAGCAGCGATTGGCAAGACCCCGGAATCACGCCGCTGATGGTGCGCATCGAACTGACCATGCAACCGGGCGTGCAGATGCCATGGCCGACGCTGGATATCCCGCTGATGCTCAACGCCGGCGCGATGCGTCCGCGCATGCCCATGCAGATTCCGGCCGCGGCGGGCGGACAATGACCGGCGGCGGACGCAACCAGCGTGGCGTGGCCCTGATCCTGGTGATCTGGGTGATCGCGCTGATGGGCGTATTGCTCGGCAGCTTCGCCCTGATCGCGCGCACCGAGAATTTCGAAGCGCGGCATTTGTTCGACGGCACCACCGCGCGTTATGCCGCGCAGGCCGGCATCGCGCGCGCGGTGTACGAATTGCGCAATCCGGACATGACCCAGCGCTGGGTCGGCGACGGCCGTCCCTACGAGTTCGACTTCGATGGCGCGAAGATCGACGTGCGGCTCACCGACGAATCCGGCCTGATCGACATCAACACGGCGGACGATACGTTGCTGCAAAACCTGTTCGAATCGGTCGGCGTGCCGCTGGATCAGGCAATGACACTTTCCGACACGATCCAGGACTGGCGCGATCCGGACGACATGCCGCGTGCACACGGTGCCGAGATCAACGAGTACAAGGCGGCGGGACTGGCGTATGGCCCGCGCAACGCGCCGTTCCAGACCGTGGGCGAAGTGCAACAGGTGCTGGGCATGAACTATGACCTGTTCGAAAAGATCGAGCCGGCCATCACCATCTATGGCGGCGGCGTCCAGCCCAACGCGGCGTATGCGCCGATGGATGTATTGCTGGCGCTGCCCGGGATGACGCCGGACCTGGCCCAGCAGTTGATCGCGGCGCGGCAACAGGCGCTGCCCGGCCAACCTGCGGCCGGTTTGACCTTGCCGGACGGAACCCCCGTCGTGGCCAATGGCGGCGGGAACACGTACACTATCCAATCCCGTGCCACGCTCGCCAATGGCGCCAGCACCGTGCTTGACGCCAGCATCCGTTTGGGCGGCATCGGCGCGGCGGGGCAGCCCTACACGGTGCTGCGCTGGGCCGAGAAAGAAAGCTCCCGATGACCCTCACCGAAGCGCTCGACATCCAGTTCGCCCGACTGCGGACGCGCTACGCCCGAACGCCGCTGCCGCGCTTCCTCGCCTGGTGGGGGCATGAACTGGCGTCGCTGCTGCCCGCGCGTTGGCGCGGCCTGCTGGCCGAGCGTGCCGACGCCTTGCTGCTGGATGTCGGTGGACGCGAACTGTGCATTTGGCGGCAATCGGCGCAAGGCTGTTCCGAACTCGGGCGCGTGAATCTGGACGATCCTGCCGAGGCGCAGAAGGCCGCGTTCGCGCGCCTGCGCGGTGCGCTCGAGACGCCGGACTTGCGTCGCATCTATTGCATCGATGGCGCGCGTACCTTGCGCCGTGCGCTGAGCCTGCCTGTCGCAGCCGAAGACAACCTGCGCCAGGTGCTGGCGTTCGAGATGGACCGGCAGACGCCGTTCAAGGCCGATCAGGTTTATTTCGATTATGTCGTCGCGCCGCACGTGGCGGCGGATCGCAGCCTGCACGTCGAACTGACCGTGGTGCCGCGCGCGCAACTCGATGCGGAACTGGCGGCGATTGCGGGCAGCGCGCCCGTGCTCGATGGCGTGGATTGCTGGGCCGGCGCACGCGGTGGCGCGCGCCTGGGACTGAACCTGCTGCCGGCCGAACGCCGCTACGCGCGCAAGAACTTGCGCCTGCGCCTGAATCTCGCGCTCGGCGCGGCGGCGATCGTGCTGCTGGTAACGTGCATGCAGTTGTGGCTGGATAATCGTGCGTCCGCGCTTGCGGCGATGCAGGCCGACGTGGCCCGCGCGCAGAACGACGCCAAGCAGGTGTCGCAACTGCGCAAGACCCTGCAGGACACCATCGATGGCGCGAATTTCCTCAGCCGCAAGAAACACGACACGCCGTTGATGGTGAATCTGCTCGAGGACCTGACCCAGCGCCTGCCGGATGACACGTATCTGGAACGCCTGAATGTCGACGACAAGGACAAGATCGAATTGCAGGGCCTGAGCGATGATGCATCGAAATTGATCGGACTGCTCAATAAATCCGAATTGCT
>JAFEFD010000540.1 GCA_018240765.1 Pseudomonadota bacterium
GCGTGTGCGACCTGTACGACCACCGTCGCGCCAATGCTCGCCTGTAGCAGCCAGCGTACCTGCATGATCAGAACTGGAAGCCGATGCCGAGATCGAAACGATTGCCGTAGTTCAGCAGCTCATCATCGTAGCGGAAATCCTGATAGTCGAACTTGAACACCACGTTCGGGTTCAGGTAATAGTTGACGCCTGCCGTCCATACGCGCTGCGTCGGCAGCGGCGGCGTGCCCAAACCCTGCGGCTGCGATGCATACGATGCGCCGGTGTTGAACGCCTCGTAGCGCAGGAACGGCACGAGGCTCGATTGGTTCCACGCCAGCGCCTTCCACGCCGCTTGCGCGTAACCGCCCCAGAACGCCTTCGGTACTGGCGTGGGCTGGCCGAGGAAACCCAGGTTCAGGTCCTGCGTGTCGCTGATCGTGCCGCGCGTGTACAAGGCGGTGAGATCCCACGGGCCTGACTGCCAGCGCACATGCGCCTCGCCCAGCAGCAAACGCGAGTTGTCGGCCGGGAAATTCGCATCGCCCTCGAACTGCTTGCTGGTGTCCTGGCCGATCTTGCCGGCGAACACGGCAGCGCCGACATTCAAGCCGGGCACGCCCAGCCAGTTCAGGCGCGCCCACAGCGACAGGTCATGCGCCTTGGACAATTGCAGTTCCTGGTGGATCGCGCCAAGCGGCGATTCGCGACCATCCGGGGATGTCGGATCCCATTTGCCCAGGTCCGGACTTGTCGCCAGACCGATATCCCACTGCAAGCCCGAATCCGTGTTGCCGTAGCCGGCCACGCCGCCCTCGCGCCAAGTGCTGGGAATGATCGCCTGTTCGACAAAATTGCGCTCCACGCCGTAGAACTGGGTCGGCTCGTGGTGTTCGTTCAGCAATCCGATCGGCACGAGCATGAGGCCCGCGCGTAGGCCGTAGTTCGGCGCCAGCGCATGTTCGATGTACAACTGTTCCACTTCGGATTCGCCGGCATCGTCCGCCGAGGCGATCGCGTGTTCCCATTCCAGTTCTCCGTACACGCGCGTGGACTCGTCGAACACATGGTTGAAGCCGAGCACGGCGCGGGTCAGGTCGGCGCGCGCATCCGCAGGCCGCGACGTGGGCCGGTTGTAGTCGAGCTGGCCGTAGCCCCACAACGTGGTATTGGCGCCGAGCGCGTAACCGGAATTCGCACTGCCGCTCGCGGGCGCGGGTGTCGCCGCAACCGCCGGCACGGGTTCTGCGTTGACTTCCGGCACCGGCTTCGCGGCGGCAATGGGAGCGGCGCCGGCAGCGCGCATCTGCTCGACTTCGGCCTTGAGCGTGGCCACCTCGGCGCGCAACGCGTCCATCTCGGCCTTGAGCGAGGCGTCATCGGCGCGCGCCGGCAAGGCCGGCGACGCGCAGCAGGCGGCGATCGCCAATGCGAGCAGTCGATGTTTCATTGTTGCATTCTCCATTTTTACAATTTGTCCACCGACTTCACGTCGCGCGCGGAACGTGCCGGATCGGCGCTGTCCGCGATCGGGTCGTAGCCGTCGGTCAGGGTTTCAAGGAACGCGATCACGTCGCCGATTTCCGCATCGGACAGCGCTGGCGCCTGACCCGGTTTGCGGTTGTACGGCGCTTCGGTCGTGTTGACGTTGCGCGCGAGCAGTGCCGGAATGTCGTCGAATTTGCGCACGCGGCCATCGGCGTCGAACGGATACCACCTTGAAGGATTCGTATCGCGCTGCACGTAAAACTCGATCGCGGTCTTGAGATCGTGGAAATAACCGTTGTGGAAGAACACATGGCGCGTGGCCACGTTGCGCAGCGTCGGCACCTTGAACTGTCCGCACAGGTCGGTGCGCGCGGCGAGATCCATGCGGAACGGGCCGCACAAGCCCATGTCGAAATAATCCGCATCCGCGTTCGCGGGAATTTGCGGATTGCGCGGCACGCCGAGGTTGTCGTAGGTGTAATCGGTGAACACCGGCGGCTGGCCGCCGACCGACGTGCTCGGATGGCAGGCCGCGCAATTGCCTTTGTCCTTGCGGTTGAACAGCGCCAAACCCCGCAGTTCCTGCGGCGACAGCATGATCTTGCGTTGCAGGAACAGGTCAAACTTGGAATCGAAGGGATGGAATTCCGCGTCGGTGCGCTGGTATTCGGACAGCGCATATTCGGCGGCAAGCAAGGCGAGGTCCGGATTCGCAAACACGTCGGCGCCGAACAGCGCGCGGAAATCGTCCGCGTAAGCGGCAGCACCCAGGCGCGCGGCAAACCCGGCCGCATCGATGTTGTCCATTTCATGCGCAGCCAGGATCGGCGTATGCGCCTGCGCGATGAGATCGTTGGCCCCGCCATCGCGTGTGAAGCCGCCGGTCGGCGTGCCGTCGTTGGCGAAGAAGAACGGCATGTTCGGATTCATGTAGCGCAGCGACGGCACTGCGCGGAATCCCGGTGTGGCCATATCCGCGCCGCCGAGCTGCACCGACAAGTCGTTGTCCTGCGCATGCGCGCGGGCCGGATCGTGGCAGGTCGAACAGGCCATCCTGCCGGAGGACGACAAGGACGTGTCGCGGAAGATTGCCTCGCCCAGGCTCGCAGGCGTCGGCGCAGCCAACGCCGTCGCGGATGCGGCGGCGAGGACAAATGCTGCGAGGCGTGTCGCGGTCGTCTTGGTCACGGGGCGAGGAAATCGTCTAGATGAGAACGATTCTCACTTACATCGAGACACGTGTCAACCTCCGCAACACGGCCAAGCACCCGGATTGGTCAATCCCAGCGGTCGTCGCGCGTGTAGATCACGCCATTTTCGACCTGCACCGGGAACTTGGCGGTCGGCTCGTAAGCCGGCGGGCACAGCACCGCACCGGTACGCACGTCGAAGCGCGAGCCATGGCGCGGGCATTCGACCTCGAACCCGTGGATCTCGCCACCGGTCAATTCGCCGCCATCGTGCGTGCACACATCTTCGATTGCATACAGCTCGCCGTCGATGTTGAACACCGCGATCGGCACGTCGCCGTCGTAGACGACCTTGTACTCGCCCGGCAGCAAATCCGATGTCGCGCACACGCGTACCCAGCGGATCACAGCGGTTTC
>JAFEFD010000541.1 GCA_018240765.1 Pseudomonadota bacterium
CCGTGGTTCGGCGACGCAGGTCTTTGCGCGCAGGGCGACAAGGTGCGTTTCGTCTCGGCGAAATCGCCGCGCGTGGCCGGGCAGGTGATGCGCGTCGGCGATCGATATCTGGTGCAATGGGACACGGATGCCGTCGATGTCGATGCGTGGTTGCGCCTGCCGGAAAAGCGCGGCGGAGTCCTGCACCTGGCCAAGGTCGATCCCGACGCCGACTTCAGTTCCGATTTCGAGGATCTCGCATTCACCCGCAGCGGGGATTGCCGATGAACGCTGCCGCACGCGCGTTTGCATTCACCGGCGCGCTGGTGATCGCCGCGATCATGGGCATTGACGCACAGGCAGCCGCGATCATGACGAACACCCAGCGCGACAACTACGTGGATTCCCTGATGAGCCGCTACGCTGGCGATGTGCCCGGCGCCTCGCTGCTCGTCATCCAGGATGGCAAGGCCGTGATCCGCCGCGGTTACGGACTCGCGGACATGGAGAAACGCATCAAGGCCGCGCCCGCGACGAACTACCGCCTGGCCTCGGTGACCAAGCAATTCACCGCGGCGGGCATCATGCTGCTCAACCAGGACGGCAAGCTGCATCTGGACGATGCGATCCGTAAGTGGCTGCCGGAACTTCCGCCCAGCGATGCCGCGATCACCATCCGCGACCTGTTGTGCCACCGCAGCGGCCTGATCGATTACGAAGATCTGGTCCCGGAAGACGCCACGGCGCAGATCGACGACAACGACGTGTTGCGCATGATCGCCAGCCAACGCGGGCTGTACTTCACGCCCGGCAATGCGCACCGCTACAGCAATGGCGGTTTCGTGCTGCTCGGCCTGATCATCCAGCGCGTGTCCGGCATGGATCTCGCGGATTTCATGAAGCAACGCATCTTCACGCCGCTGGGGATGAATCACACGCTGATGTACGAACACAGCCATGGCCCGCAAGTCAGCGACCGCGCCTATGGCTACAGCGAAGCCAATGGCAAGTGGACGCAAACCGACCAGAGCGTCACCAGCGCCACGCGCGGCGACGGCGGCATCTATTCGAACATCGACGATTTCACGCGCTGGGATGCCGCACTCTACGACAATCGCCTGCTCAACGATGCCTCGCGCAAACTGCTGTTCGGATCGCACGACCCGCTCGACGACCCGGACACCGACTACGGTTTCGGCTGGCGCATCAGCGGCGACACCGTGTGGCATTCCGGCGAAAGCATGGGCTTTCGCAACGTCATCATCCGTTGGCCGCAGCAGCACGTCACCGTGGTCATCCTGAGTAACCGCAACCATTTCAAGCCGTATCCGCTGGCGCTTACGATCGGGGAGTTGTTCCTGCCGCGCTGATGCGTGCGCCTTGTCTTCACGCAAATGCCGCGATGCACTCCAGCATTGTGTTGTCGTGGATGTCGAGAACGCGGCGCAGCGGGTTCATCAGACATCATTGTGCACAGATCGTGCAGCAACTAATGAGCCGCCGCTAAAGCGAAGCATCCTTGAAGACCTGGGCAGATATCATGAAGGCCCAAGATGCATTGACTGGCGGATTGCTGGCCAACTATCAGTCGGGTGGTATAAATTCTCAAGCGCACCTCGTCGAACTGCTCGTCACGCGCTGCGGAATTTCTAAGTACGTTGCGCGACACGCGCTTAGCCTCGCCATTTGGCGTTCCCCTAATGTCTGAATCGCAGGTCGTTGCAGCGAGGCGTGCGCATGCATCAATTCGCGAAGCATCTATGTGGCCAGTCTATGCTACACATCACCCAAAGATTGTCCGTTTGGCCAATCTTTGGGTGAACGCGCAACACGAATTTGTCACGAGGGGAATTGGCGCGCCCGGAGGGATTCGAACCCCCGACCAATGGCTTCGGAAGCCACTACTCTATCCAGCTGAGCTACGGGCGCGCATGCAGACTCGATCAGTAGCGGCATTTTCGCATGGAACCGCTGCCACGCGCGATATACTCGTTGCATCCGGCTAGGGTGACGGGCATGCAACAGGTGGATGATCCGGCATTGGCTTCGGCGCAGCACACCGCGCTGCTCGCGCGCCTGCTGACTGCGAACTTGCGCGACCTGGTGGTGTGGTTGCGCGCAGACGGCGAGCGCCTGTTCATGTCGGACGCGGTCACCGAGATCCTGGGCTGGACGCGCGAGGAAGCCGCGGCGATGCCGCCACTGGCGATGGTCGATCCCGCCGACCGGGCGCAGATCCAGCAGGCGCTGGCGCGGCTGTTCAGCGAAGGCGGCGAGGCGATCGCGACGTTTCGTGGTTGTCACAAGGACGGCCGCGAGATCTGGCTCGAAGCGCTCGGTCGGCGCGTGCACGAAGACGCGATCACCGGCCAACCCAGCATCATCTACACCGCGCGCGACGTCACCGCGCGATTGCTCGCCGAGCGCGCGCTGGCGGAAAGCCGCCTGCAATTGCAGATCATCGCCGACAGCGTGCCGGCATTGATCGTGCAGCTCGACGAGAACCAGCGCATCGTGTTTGCCAACGCGCGCGCGAGCGAACACACCGAGCGCACGCCCGCACAGATGCTGCAACTGAGTTTGCGCGAAGCCATGGGTGAAGACGCCTATCGTGTTGCCGAAGAACATGTCGTCGCGGCGCTGCGCGGCGAACGCGGCCGTTATGAACGCGAGATCCAGGCCGATGGCGAACTTCGTGTCCATGAATTTGTTTGCCTGCCGGCATCCGGAACCGATGCACTCAAGCACGGCGCTTACCTGTTCGGTTACGACATCACCCACCGCAAGCTGGTCGAGATGCGCCTGAACGAACTAGCGCGCTCGGACATGCTGACCGGGCTATCCAACCGCCGCGCATTCGACGAAAAACTCGACCTCGCCCTGATGCGGCGCGCTGGCACGCCGCAACCGCTGGCGCTGATGCTGATCGACCTGGACCGCTTCAAGGACATCAACGACACGCTGGGACACCTGGCCGGCGACGCCGTGCTCAAGGTCGTCGCCGCGCGCCTGCGCGAAGCCGCGTTCGACATCGACGTGCTTGCGCGCCTGGGCGGCGACGAATTCGCGATCCTGATCGGCGACGCCGGCGCGGCGCAATCGGCGGAACTGCTCGCGGCGCGACTGAAAGTCGCAATGTCGCGGCCGATTCCGCTCACCAGCAGCACCGTTACCGTCACCTTGAGCATCGGTATCGCGTATTGCAACGGCGAACTGTCGGCGCGCGACGTGACCCATCTCGCCGACCGCGCGTTGTATGCCGCGAAGGAGTCCGGACGCAACACGTTTCGCGCGCTGCGCGCGAACGGCGACGGCTGAATCAAATCATTCCGCCGTTGACACCGATGACCTGTCCGTTGATGTAAGCGGCGGCATCCGAACAAAGAAATGCCACCAGAGCTGCAACTTCGCCGGGCGTGCCGGCGCGGCCGGCGGGGACGAGTTCGCGGATTTTCTGCGCGTCGAACGCCGCGTTCGCGAGCCGGCCTTCGATGACGCCGGGCGCTACCGCATTGGCGGTGATGCCGCGCGAGGCCATCTCGCGCGCCAGCGACTTCACCGCACCATGCAGCGCGGACTTCGCCGCCGCGTAGTTGACCTGGCCGCGATTGCCAAGCTGCGCGGCGACCGACGACACGCACACGATGCGCCCGAACTTGCCGCGCGCCATCGGCAACAGCAGCGGTTGCGCGACGTGGAAGAATCCGTGCAGCGACACGTCGATGACGCGATGCCATTGCGTATCCGTCATTCCGGCCAGCGGCGCGTCATCGTGGATGCCGGCGTTGTGCACCAGGATGTCGATCGCGCCATCGCGCAGGATTTGTTCCAGCGCCGTGCGCGTGGCATCCGCGTCGGTGACATCGAATGCGATGGTTTGCGCGCGCGCGCCGAGTTCGTTTGCCAATTCCTGCGCACGTGCTGCGTTCGCGTTGGCGTGGACGTAGACGCTGCAATCTTGCGCGGCAAGTGCGCGACAGATCGCGCCACCGATGTCGCCGCTGCCGCCGGTGACGAGAGCACGACGCGTTTGAGTTTTCATGCTCACGAGTTCTCCTTCGTTATCACTGCCGCACGGCCTTCGGCGAGGACGACACCGGCATGTTCAACGCGAAACGCGCATTGCATGGCATCGGCACTGGACATGAGTCGCCGCGCATGCACGTCAAGTGCACCGGCCAAATCATCGATGCGCGTAACATGCAGTTTCACCTCGCGCAGCGACACGAGCAATCCCGGCGCGGCAGTATCGCGATCGCGTCGCGCGAGCAAACCGCCGTGCACGGCCATCGCCTGCGCGCCGTACTCGCACAGGCTTACGGCATGCAGGCGGCCATCCGCACGCAGGGGATTATCCGGATCGCGATGCGAGGCGGCGCGCGCGTGGATGCTCGACTCGTCCCAGTCGATCACCGCATCGAGCAGGCACATCGCGCCGCGATGCGGAATCAGATCCTGCCAGTGCAACTTATCCAATTTTGTCATTGGATCGCATCGCCATCTGCGTGGACAGGATGAAATGGAATGCGACGCCAAGCGCAACGGTCGCGCCGATCGCACGCAACACCGGCACTGCTGAGGTGGCTAGCAGGCCAAATACAAGCACGGCCGCGGCGACGCACACCAGCGTTGCGTGCAAGGTGCGGCGCGCCTCGGCCGCGTCGGCGACGGGGCGCTCGAAGAACAACGCATAGTGCAGGCCGAGTCCGGCGGCGAGCGTGACCGCAACCAGATGGAACAGGCTCAAGGGTACCCCACAGGCGCGCAACACGGCGATGGCGAGCAGGGTCGCCAGCGTCATCGGCGCGAGCACGTGCCAGGCGCGATGCCAATTGCGAAACGCAAGGCCGACCGCCAGCACGAGCAACACGAAGGCCACACCCAACGCTTGCAGAATGCGTTCACGGTATTGCGCGACCAGGCTTTCGGATTCGGATTTCAGGTCCAGCAGCTTCACCGCACCACGCGTTTGCGCGGCGATGCCGGCGAGCGCCGCCGGATCATGCATGCCATCGAGCGTGGCAAGGCCGTACCAGGCGCCATCGCGCTGGATCAGCATGGCGGCGAGGCGCGCGCCGAACGGCGAGCGCTCGAATGTTGCCGGATCGAGCAGCGGCAGGTTGCGCGCGGTTTCCACCTCGTCGAGGAATGGTTTGAAATAGCCGGGCTTGAACGGCAGGCCAGCCAGCGCCGCGTCCAACGCGGCGGCCAGTGTCGCGCGATCGGGAAGTTTTGCCTGGCGCGCGCGCTGGGTTTCCAGGCTCGGCAGCCAGCGCGAGGGCAGCTCCACGTCATCCACGGCATGTGCGGAAATCCACTTGTCCACTTGTGGAGAAATGGTTTCGGACAGGCGCAGCACGCCGTCGGCCGAGTCTGCGTGCAGCACGAGCAGGTAGCGCACATCCGGTGCGCCGAGCGCGGCGCGCAACTCGCCTTCGCGCGCCAATTCCTTTGCTGGTGCGGGCGCCAGCGCGGCCAGGTCGTTCTGCCACAGCGGCGCGGGCGCGAACCATAGTGCGAACAATCCCAGCGCCAGCACAATCCACGGCAACGCCCACGGTCGAGGCATCGCCGCGAGCCAACGTTGCGCACGTTGCATGAGTGGCGAGGATTCGACATCGCGAAATTTTTCCGGCAACAGGGCCGGCAACAACCAACGCGTGGCGAAGCCTGCCACGAGCAGGGCCACGATCGTGAACACGGCGAGTTGCTGCAGGCCCGGCACGCCGGACACGAGAAACGCCAGATACGCGATGCAGGCCGAGACGATGGCCAGGCGCAGCAACGGCCACACCGCGCGCACGGTCACGGCCGCGGTTTCGCCCGCAGCGCGGTGGCTGAATACGCGCACCGGATATTCCTGGGCGACGCCGAGCAGGGTGAATCCGAACGCAAGCGTGATGCCGTGCGCGCCGCCGAAGATCGCGATAATCGCGGCCAGCCCCGCCAGCGCGCCGCTCGCCAGTGGCAGTGCGACGAGCGCGAGAATCAACCAGCTGCGGTAGGCGATCAGCAGCAACAGCGCGAATCCCGCCGTGCCGATCGCGCTCAGGCGTTCGGCCTCGGCCCGCGTATTTGCCGCGACTTGCGCGCCGATGTAACCCGGCCCGGAGATTTCGAGTTTCGCCGACGCGGCATCCGGCAGCGCCGTGAACGTCGAGCGCATGGCGGCGATCGCGTTCGATTGCGCCGCGGCGTCCAGTCCCGATGCGCGAGTTGCCGCGACCAGCAGCGCTTCGCCGCCCGATGAAAACCATACGCCATCGCGGAGTGCCGGTGCGTGGCGTGGTGTCCAGCGCTGCGCCAGCGCGAGCGTTACCAGCGTCGGATCGCGCGGCAATATCTCATCGAGCGCCGGGCCGGCGGGCGAGCCCAGATCCTCGATGCGTTGTTCGAGTTGATCGCGCAGGAATGCCGCGTCGAATCGCGCATTATCCTGCGTCGGCGACAGCAGGTAGCGATACGGCAACAGCGCCGGATCGAGTTGTGCCACGGATTCGTCGCCGTCGAAGACCTGGGTGAAGCGCGCGTCGCCGCGCAGCGCGCGCACGAGGCCGCGACTCAAGTCGGCGAGCCGGTCCGGCGCGGCGCCGGAGATCGCCATCAGCAAAAGCCGCGATGCCGGGCCATCGCCGATCTCATCCATCAGGACTTTTTGATCGGCATTGCGTGGCGGCGGCAGGAAGCCGCGCAAGTCGTTGCCGACGACCAGCGTGCGTTGCACGCCGAAGGCGGCCAGCGCGAGGACCAGCCACCACAACACGATCGCAGCGAAGCGGCGGCGTGGACTCATTGGGTGCCGCGACAGATCGCAGCCAACGCCGCGGACGTGGGTGGCTGCGGCAGCGTCGTTGCGGCAAGCGCGCCGAGCAGCATCACACTGGAGTCGCCATTGGCTTGCTGCAAGGAAAAGCAACGCGGTTCGGCAGCCGTGCCATCGATGACGAATTCGCGCAGGTGCTTCGACAAACCTGCATCGCGCGGAACCAGGGTCAAAGTCCAGTTTGACGCATTGTCCACAAGTGAAATGGTGTACAACGACGTCAACGTGTTCGCGTCGCCGCCAAGCAGGGCCGAGAATCCGCCCATCAGCACCTTGAGTTCCGGTGCGCGCTCCAGATCGAAGTGCCGCGGCGCGCGCCCATCGCGCGCCACCGTGACGCCGTTGCCTTCGACTTGCGTGGATTCACGATACGGCGCATCCACGCGCTTGCCGAGTTTGTCCACGCCGCCGTAATCGAGCTCGCCGTGCAAGACCAATGGGCGCGTGAGTTGGTGCAGGAAACGCACTTCGGTGTAGGCCGTCGTTGCCGGCACCGGACGCTTCAGGCTCGCGATCAGCGCGACCGCATCAGGCGCTGGGGACGATGTCGCGGCCAGCAGGGTCAGTGCGGGCAGGAACATTCCAATACTCATAGAAGTTGAACCAGTTGAACGGATCAAGACGCGTGTAGTATTCCAGACGTGCAGCATAACCTTGCACGAGTTCGCCCAGCCGCGCCGCGCGTTCATTGCGGGGAATCGGCGCACCGGCGCTGAAATCCTCGAAATACACGGTGTAGCGGTTGCCGCCGTGATAAAGGCCGAAGGCCAGCACCACCGGCAGTTGAAGGATTGCCGCGATCAGGTGCGGCGCAATCGGAAATTCCGCCGCGGCGTCGTAGAAACGCGCCGCGCACGTCGCCTCGCCCGGTCGGGCGCGATCGCCTAGCAATC
>JAFEFD010000542.1 GCA_018240765.1 Pseudomonadota bacterium
ACCGCGTCTACAATCCGGCCCAGCTCAAGACGATTCAGGAAATCATCACCCTGGCCGTATTCGCGGTGTTCTCGGTGCTGTACCTGGGCGCGTCCTTGCGCTGGAACCACCTGGTCGGATTCGCCCTGATCGTGCTTGCGGCGTTCTTCATTTTTTACGAATGAGGGATCAGCGCCCACGCCACGCCCGCCGCCGCGGCCAGCAGCAGCAGGGCGACCGGCACGATGCTTAACATGAATCCATTGTGGCGTGCGGCCGGTGCGCCGACATAGCCGCGGAAGTACACGATGCGGCCGATCACATAGACCGCGCCGATCGAGGCCATCCATGCCGGATTCCAGTACTGGGCAGCGATCCACAGCGCCGGCACGAACACGATCAGCAGTTCCAGCGTGTTTTGCTGCACCCGGAAGTAGCGCTCGAAAACCTCATTGCCGCTTGTCGCCGGCGCCTTGACGCCGTAGCGCACGCGCGCGTTGCCGACCAGCGCGGCGAACACGAAATACTCGATCAGCGCACAAAGAGTGACCAGATTGACCCAGACCATGAGGATTCCTTTTGTTGGCAAGTGGATTCGGCGGGGAACTTGCGGGTTGCGCCAAGTTTGGCGTGTTCGCCTGCGACGAACAAGTCAACCGGATACGTCTAGCAACGTTGAACAGGGCAAACCCCTCGGCCTGCGTTGCGAGCGCAGGCCATTGCCGGCGCGGATACCTCCCCTATCCGCGCCGTTTTTTTGAACTGCCAAATAACCTGCTGCGCTCGACATCTCGCGCGCCGGCAGTGCTCGGAATCCTCATTTACCCAAAGTAAACTCCGGTTCCTGCGCGCTGGCAGCGCGCGACCTGCCTTCGCTCGCGACGGTTCTTCGGCAGTTCTGTCACTTTTCAATTTGCTGCTTTTCCTCGGCCTTGGCGCGGTCCCAATACGTGTCCTGTTCGGCCAGGCTCATGCCGTCGAGTTTCGTGCCGGCGGCGGCGGCAAGGGCTTCCATGCGCCGGAAGCGACGCTCGAACTTTGCGTTCGCGCCACGCAGCGCGGCCGACCAGTCCACTTTCGCAAGACGTGCGAGGTTCACGCATACGAACAGCACGTCACCAATCTCATCCGCGACCCGAGCCGCATCGGCGCCGTGGTCGAGTTCGTGGCGCACCTCGCCGATTTCCTCGGCAAGCTTGTCCAGCACCGGACGCGGGTCGCTCCAGTCGAAACCGACGCGCGCGGCGCGCTTTTGCAGTTTCAGCGCGCGCTGCCACTCGGGCAAGCCGCGCGGAACGCCGGCGAGCGCGCTCGTGTCCGCATCGCCGGACTGCTCGCGCTCGCGGCGCTTGTGCGCATCCCATTCGCGCAACTGCGCGTCGGCGTTTTCCACGGTCTGGCCCGCAAAAACATGCGGATGGCGGCGGATCATCTTGTCGCAGATCGCGGCGACGACTCCCGAGAAATCGAACGCGCCCGCTTCTTGCGCCATGCGCGAATGGAAAACGACTTGCAGCAACAGGTCGCCGAGTTCGTCGCGCAGATCGGTCATGTCGTTGCGGTCGATCGCATCGACGACTTCGTAGGCTTCTTCGATCGTGTATGGCGCGATCGTGGCGAACGTCTGCTGCACGTCCCACGGACAGCCGCTCTGCGGATCGCGCAGGCGCGCCATGATGCGCAGCAGGTCGTTGATGTCGTGATCAGCCACGCAGCAGCCCGGCCCAATCCACCGACGCATCGCCGCAGGCGAGGAAATCCGGATTGAGCAGCGAATCCTTGGTGTTGTACGCAAGTACGCTGCCGTCCATGCGCCGCACCGCGCCGCCGGCCTGTTCGAGCACGCACTGGCCTGCGCCCGTATCCCACTCGCTGGTCGGGCCATAGCGGATATACAGATCCGCTGCGCCATACGCCGTGCGGCAGAATTTCAGCGATGACCCCAGCGCCAGCAATTCGTGCGAACCAAGTTTTTCCAGCGCCGCGGCCATGCGCGGATCGCCGTGCGAGCGGCTGCCGGCAACGATGAGCCGGGCGGCGCGCGGGCGGGTGCGCAATTTTCCACTTTGTGACTTTGTCGCAAACTGGGCATTGCCGCCGGACCAGGCCCAATATGTCTCGTCCAGCGCCGGTGCATGCACGACGCCCAACACCGGCGCGTGGTTTTCGATCAGTGCGATGTTGACGGTGAACTCGCCGTTGCGTTTGACGAATTCGCGCGTGCCGTCGAGCGGATCGACCAGGAAGTAGCGTGTCCACGTACGCCGCACCGACCAAGCTGCCTGCTCGGCCGATTCCTCGGACAGCACGGGAATGTCCGGCGCCAGCGCCTGCAGGCCGGCGAGGATCGTGCGATGCGCAGCCACGTCGGCAGCGGTCAGCGGCGAGTTGTCGCCCTTGCGCTCGACCGCGAAATCGCCGGCGTAGATGCGCATGATCGACTCCCCCGCCTCGCGCGCGAGCGCGCAGCAAGCGCGCGCCAAGCCGGCCAGATCGCCCGCGCTCATGTCCTGGGTTCGAACCGGCCGGCCAGGTACTCGCGCGCGATGAACAGCGCCGCGATCGATCGGCCTTCGGTCACTTCCGGATGCGAGAGCAGGTGATGCAACTGCGACAGCTTCCACTCCACGACTTCGAGTTCCTCGGGTTCGTCACCGACGAGGCGCTCCGGATACAGGTCCCGCGCCAGCACCACGTGGGTCATGCTCGTCATGTACGAAGGCGACAGCGACAAGTTGGTGAGGATGCGCAGGTCGCGCGCGCCGAAGCCGATTTCCTCCTTCAGTTCGCGGTTTGCACCCTGCTCGACGGTTTCGTCCTGGTCGAGACGCCCCTTGGGCAGCCCGAGTTCGTAGCGATCCAGGCCGGCGCCGTACTCGCGCACCAGCAGCACCGTGTCGTCGTCGCGCATCGGCACGATGATCACCGCGCCCAGACCCGAGCCCTTCAGGCGCTCGTAGGTGCGTCGCTCGCCGTTGGCAAATTCCAGGTCGAGCAGTTCGACATGCAGGAAGTGGCTGCCCTCGGCACGACGGGTGCCATGGATGACGGGGGGTCTGCGCATGCCGCCATTGTAGCGCGACGCGGCGCACGCATAAAAAAACCGGACGGTTTCCCGCCCGGCTCTTGCAGCGAAATGTGTGCCGCGATCAATGGACGGGATTGCCGTCCGCGTCGATCAGGTGCACGTCGCCGAGCTTGAGCGCGCGCACCGGCATCTCGATCTTGGCCTGGTCACCGACGATGACCCAGGTCAGGTTGTCGGGGCGAACCACCTGCTTCGCCGCAGCCTCGACGTCGGCGTCCTTCTGCGCTTCGATCTTCGCCTTCAGCGTCTGCACGTAATCGTCCGGACGATCGTACTTGACGATGCCTTCCATCGCGCCCAAAACGGCGCGCGCGGTCTCGTACTGGCCGGGCATCTTGCGCACGTCGTTGTCCTTGATCTTGGCGATCTCGGCGTCGGTCAGCGGCTTGTCGCCGACCAGCGCACGCGCTTCCTTGAGGATTTCCTCGGCAGACGGCGCGGTCTTGTCGGTCTGCACCGGCGCGTACATCAGGTACGGGCGCTGGCCGATCGCATTCGGACTGAAGCTGCCGGCGCCATAAGCCCAGTGCTTGTCCTCGCGCAGGTTCATGTTCAGGCGCGAGCTGAAGGTGCCGCCGAAGGCGCCATTCATGGTGCCGATCTCGAGGTTGTTCGCGGCTTTTGTCGATGGCGCGACGAGGCCGGCGATGATCACCGACTGCGCGGCACCCGGGCGATTGACCAGATAGACGCTGGACTTGGCCGGGTAATCGACTTTGGCGAGGTTCTTCTTCGGCACCGCCGTCGTCGGCGCCTTCCAGTCACCGAACGCTTTCTCCAGCTCCGGAATGATCGCATCCAGCGTCGTGTCGCCGGCAACCAGGATCTTGACGTTGTCGGGGCGGATGTAGTCGCGGACGAAGCCGCGCATGTCGGCCGCGGTCAGCGACTTGACCGAGGTTTCCGTACCCGATCCGGTGAACGGGATCGCATACGCATTGCCCTTGCCGAACAGCAGCGGCGGCAACAGGCGCAGGCCCACCGCCATCGGCTGGCTCTTTTCCTGCTCGATGTTGGCCAGCGCCTGACCGCGCACGCGCGCCACGTCCGCATCGCGGAACGCTGGATTGCGGATGACATCGGCATACAGGGCCAGCGAATCGGCGAGTTTGTCATTCAGTGCATTCAGCGACACCGTGCAGGTATCCAGGTCGCAACCGCCGTGGATTTCCGCGCCCATGCGCTGCTTGCGCTTGGATATCTCGACCGAATCCAGATCCTTGGTACCCTCGTCGAGCATGCTCATGGTGAAGCTGGACGTACCGAGCTTCTTGCCCTGGTCGGCGGCGTAACCGGCGTCGAACATCGCGCCGATCTGCACCACCGGCACCGCATGGCGCTCGGCCACGATTACCGGAATACCGTTCTTGAGCTTGCCGTGCTCGAGTTTCGGGAACGTAAGGTCGGGGAAGCTCGTCACTTGCGGCACGCCCTTGGCGCGGTCGACGTCGCTCCTGGTGACCTTGAAATCGCCGGCGGCGGAAAGCTTGTTGTCGGGACGTCCCGGCATCGCGGCGCGTCCGGCGTTGCTGGCCAGATCGCCTTCCTGCACTTTGCCGGGCTCGACGGTGAGCGTGTAATCACCCTTCGCCAGCCATTTGTCGGCAGCGGCCTTGACCGCGGCCGGCGTCGCGGCCAGGGTGGCGTCGTAATCCTTTTTCCACGCTCCCGGATCGCCGCGATAGACTTGACCCTCGGCCAGCGTCACGGCCTTGCCGGAAAATCCGCCGATCTGTTCCAGTCCGCGGATGGTCGACGCCTGGTAGGTGGTCTTGGCGCGTTCGAGTTCGTCCGCGGTCGGGCCGTCCTTGAGGAATTTCGCCCATTCGTCGGCGACGGCAGCGTCGATCCTGGCCACGTCGGCGCCCTTCTTCACGTCGATCTGCAGCAAGGTCATGCTGGCAAGTTCGAACGTCATGTTGCCGACCGACACGTCATCGGCGAGCTTGTCCTGGTAGACCAGGCGCTGGTACAGGCGCGAAGTCTTGCTGCCGCCCAGCACATTGGCGGCGAGGTCCAGCATCAGGCGGTCGTTGCCATCGGCGGCCAGGCCCGGCGTGTTCCACTCGCGGTAGATGCGCGTCTGCGGAACATTGTCGGTCATCGTGCCGTGCGTGGATTTGTCATTCGGCGCAATCCACGCCTGCGGACGCGGCACCTGCGGGCCGGCCGGGATGTCGCCGAAATACTTCATCGCCTTTTCGCGCGCCTGATCCGGCGTAATGTCGCCGACCAGCACCAGCGTGGTGTTGGCCGCGCCGTAGTAGTCCTTGAACCACTGCTTGACCGTATCCAGCGATGCGGCGTTCAAGTCCGCCATCGAGCCGATCGTGTCGTGGTGGTAAGGATGGTTGGCCGGGAAGGCATTGACCTGAAGGTCCTCGTAAACGCGACCGTAGGGCTGATTCTCGCCCTGGCGCTTTTCGTTCTGCACCACGCCACGCTGCACATCCAGTTCCTTCTGCCCGATCGCGCCGAGCAGGTGGCCCATGCGATCGGATTCCATCCACAGCGCCATGTCCAGCGCCGTCGTCGGCACGGTTTCGAAATAGTTCGTGCGGTCGAGCCAGGTGGTGCCGTTCATGCCGGTGGCACCCGCCAGTTCGAACGGCTTGAAGTAGCTGCCCTTGTGGTTTTCCGAACCCGAGAACATCAGGTGTTCGAACAGGTGCGCGAAACCGGTCTTGCCATCGGGCTCATAACCGGAACCGACGTGGTACCACACGCTGACCGCAACGATCGGCGCCTTGTGGTCCTCGCTGACGACAACGGTCAATCCGTTCGGCAGCGTGAAGCGGGTGTAGGGAATATCCGGCGTGGTGGATGCAGCCTGGGCGTCGGCAACACCGACGCCCAGTGCGAAAACGCCGGCGGCAAGCAGGGACAGGGGACGAAACATGGCGGTCTTCCATCTGGGTGAACGACCAGCCTAACTGCCGCGGCGAGTACAGGCAAGCGGTCGAAAGTCATGGGTTGCGACGGACGCGGAATTTCAGATGCGGACGGATTCGAACAAGGCCAGTGCCTGCGCGTGCAGCGCCGGAGTTCCCGCGAGTACGCTGGTCGTGTCGAGCGTCAGTTCGCGCCCGTCGATGTCGCTGAAAACTCCGCCCGCCTCCCGCACGATTACCGCGAGCGCAGCGATGTCGAGGATGTTGACGTCCGATTCCACGACCAGATCGATGCGACCGCTCGCCAGCAGGTGGTAATGCAGAAAATCGCCATAGCCGCGGATGCGGCCGCTGCGGCGGATCAGCTCGCCAAGGACATTCCAGCGCGCATCGCGCGTCAGCGCCTTGACGTTGCCGATCGAGATTGCGCTGCCGGCATCGAACGCGCGCGCCGCCGAAACCCGAATCGGCTTGCCGTCGAGCCACGCGCCGCCGCCGCGACGTGCCCAAGCCGTCTCGCCCGCTGCGCCGCCATACAGCGGCGCGTTGGACACGCCCAGCACCAGTTCGCCGCGGTGCATCAGCGCGATCTGCGTCGAAAAAAACGGATAGCCACGCACGAACGCCTTGGTGCCGTCGATGGGATCGATCAGCCACAGGTAGTCGCCTGCGCCCTCGCGGCCGTATTCTTCGCCGTAAAAGGCGTGGTCGGGAAACGCGCCGCGCAAGACGTTCTTGATCGCGATTTCCGCTTCGCGATCGGCGATGGTCACGGGTGTGGCATCGGATTTGGTCTCGACATCCACGCCACGCGCGTAGTGATGGCGGATGACGGCCGCCGCCGCGGCCCCGGCCGCGCGCGCCACGTCGAGCGCGCGATCGAGAAAATCGGCAGCCAGCGCCGTCATCAAAAGACCTGGAAGAATTTGCCGTGAATCAGAAGCAATGTGGAACCATCACCCTGCGGCTGGCCAAGAAAACGCAGTGCATCGAGTACCTGCGCATTGCCGTCGCGCGCGGCGAGTTTCGCTCTCACTTCGTAGCCGCCGGCGGCAATCGTGAACTTGCCGTCGAGCAGCAGCGAACCGCCCAGGTCGCGCGCTGTGCCGGCGATGCTGCCGTCCGCCGCGCTGGCAAAGTCGGCCTGCAAATCGCCGAGCGAGGCCTGCGCAGCCCCGGCAACAGCCGCGTTGCGCCAGAGGATTTTCCCCTGCGCTGACGTCGGCCACGCGCCGTGAACGCGCAACTGCACGAGGTCGATGTCGATATCGCCGAGCAGTTGCAGCATAGGGATATCCAGCGCCGGCGCGGCGAGCGCGGCAGGCAGGTGGATGACCGCGCCAGTCACCTGCAAAGAACCATCGGGCGCGCGTTCGACGGCGCCATTGCCGGTTACTTCGCCGCCGCGAACATCCAGTTGCGCCGCGATGACGCCGCGCGCCAGCGGCATCGGATGCAGGTGCCAATCCAGTTCGCCCAGCGGGGTTCCAAGCACGCTTGCACTCGCCGCGTGACCGTTCCATACGCTGCCACTGAGGCCATCAAGCTTGAGCGCCCCCGCCCTGTCGGCGATGAAGCGCCACGCAAATGATGCCGGGCAGGTCGCGATCGCAATCGCGGCAAGCGCGATCGCGACGATGATAAAAAGTATAAAACGGCGCAAATGCTTCATTGTTTCGCGTCTTGCAACGTGACGCGGGCGTTGACAAGACCCAGTCCCTGCGACTTGTCCACGGAAAGATCCGTCACCGACACGCCATAGTCGCGCGCCAGTGCTTCCAGCCAGTTGGAAAGCACGTCGAAATCGACGACTTCGAAGCTCACGCGCACGCTCGCCGCTCCGGTCGGCTCCACGCGCTTGAGCGCGTCGCCGAGTCCATCCGCTCGCGCGGTGGCGTCGGCAAGCGCGAGTAGCGACTTGCCCTGGCGCGCGACATTGCCGCGCGCACCTTGCGTGCGCAGTTCGCGCGCCTGCGCCAGTGATTGCCGCATCCAGGCCACGTCCGCGCGTTGCTGCGCGACTTGCGCGGTCAGGCTGGCGCGCGCGCGCGACAGCGGAATCCACGCCAACGCCCAGGTCAGCAAAATCGCAACGACGATGCCACCGGCGACCAGCACGCGCCGGTCGCGCACGGATTGCGCATTCCACCAGGCGCGGATCATGGCGTGGCTCCGGCGATGCGCAGGCGACCATCGACGCCCTCCGCGCCGGAGTTGGCGGCGGTGACTTCCACCTTTAATCCGGGCAAATCGGCCAGGCGCTCGCGCATCAGATCCAGGGTCTGCACGTCAGGTGCGCGCAGCGCGAGTTCCAGCGTCGCGTTGTGGTATTCCAGGCCGGCGAGCGTCGTGCGCGTGGTGCTGGACAGGATCGGCGCGATCTTCGCGAGCAGGCGCATCAGGCCAGCGTCGCCCCCGCCATGTGCGCCGCGCATGGCGCTGTCCATGAGCTGGCGCGGATCGCCGGCGACCTTGTCCATGTCCGGAAACGCCTCGTGCAGCAAGCCGCGCGCCTGCGCGTCGAGTTGCGCGGACTGGCGCGACAGGCGCCAACAATCGGCGCCGTAAAAGACGAACAGCAATAGCAGCGCCACGGCGGCGAGCATTGCCGCTCCGCGCCACAACCGTTGCGCCGGCGCCTGCCGGTGCGCCGGCGCGAATTCGCCCTGCAGCAGGTTCACGACGGGTTCGCGCTGCAATTGCGCGGCGAAGAACGCCAATGCATCGCGCTGGCCGGCGCGGAAATCGTGGGTCGTGCGCGAGGCGGGTTTTTCCGCAGCAGCATCGAGCAGCGCGATCCAATCGGGTAAATCCGAAAGCGCGCAGGCACCGGCCGAAGCGGCCGTCTCGCGCCACAGGGCGCGATCGCCGTCGAGCACGATGCTGGCGTCGGGCAGGCACTGGCACTCGGAATACATCGCATCGGCGCGGATGCCGTCGCGCGACAATCGCTCGATCCAGTCGCGCAGCATGGCGCGCGCGACCACGGCGACGGAAATGCGATCACCATCGAGCCGGTCGGGCACAGCAAAATGTTGATCCTCGACGCTGCCGGCGATGCGATCTTCAAGCGCGAACGGCAGCGCCTTGATCGCCTGCGCACGCGTGCCGGGCAGGCCGGGCGCTTCCAGCAGCAGTACCTGTTCGCCCGGGACGATCGCGACGACGCGCTGCGCGCGCTCTAGCGCCTGCGCCGGCGGCGCGCCGGCATTTGCACCGGACAACGCGCGGCCGTTGGCGTCCTGCGCCAGCCATTCCAGATGGCCGTCGGCTTCAAGGCGGATCAACAGGCGTTCGGACATGGCTTCTGCGGCGCGCGGACGTGCCCGGATTGTAGCAGCGCGCGCGCGTTTAGCGCTCCGCAGCAATAACCGCCTCGAAGTCGCGCAACTGCGCTTCCAGTCGCCATTGCAGGCGCGCCTTTTCGCTGGCGGCGAGGAATGCGGCGCAAGCCGATGTTGGCGTTGCTGCACCGGCAATGTCCGCGGCGCAGGCGCGTACCGGCGCGAGCGTGTCGTGATCGCTCCACAGGCTTGCACCGTCAACGAAGGCGTATTCCAGACTGTTGCGCGCCATCGTTTTCAAGGTCGCGTAGGAAAGATGCCAGGAACTCGCGGCGATCGCGAATTCGCGCGTCAGGTCGCTGCGCGACACGCCTTCGTCGTCGGTCGCGATCGCCACCGGCACGTGCGCGGCGAGGTAGGTCGGCAGCGGATGATCGGCACCGCCAATGCCAAGGATGCTGCGGTTGCTGGTCGGGCAGATTTCCACGAGCACATGGTTGCGCGCCATCTCGCGCAGCAGTTCTTGCGGACGATCTTCGTGCATCACGTCCACGCCATGGCCGATGCGTTGCGCATGACCCTGCTCGATCGAGTCGCGGATGTGGAAACGCAATCCGTCCGGCGGCACCATCGTTGGGGACAATTCGCCGGCATGCAGGCTCACGTGCACTTGCGGGAACTGCGTGTGCAGATAGTCGAGCATGGCCATCTGGGCACGGAAATCGCGCATCGACACGTAGCCGTCCTCAGGCATGACCATGTTGATGCCGACCACGCGCGTGTCGCGTGCTGCGAGTTCGAATCCGGTGAGCATCTGCGCGAACACGCGCGGCGCCGGAAACCCACGCAGCACCTGGTACAGGAAACGCACCTCGACACTGCAGCCGGGATCGGCCTGCGCGCCGTCGCAATGCAGTTCTTCGCGCATCCGGCGCTGCGATGAATCCAACTCATCTTTCGCCTGCTCGAGCACAGCCAACATGCCTGGCTGCATCGCGGCATGCGCGTGCGCGAAGTTGCCATCCCACTGCGTTTTGGCGACCAGGGCGCGCAGCTCGCCTTCGGCCAGGGTGTCCATCAGTTCAAGATAATCCACATGATCGTGCGCGGCCTGGTGCAATGCGCGCGCGAGCATGTCGCCGCGATGCGTCCTGGTGACCCGATTGAATTTGCCGAAGGTATCGAAAAAGTGATCGTGCCCGGATTCGCCGTCAGCCGGCACGAAATCGCGCATCGACCAGGCGTCGATGATCTGGCGGTAGAGCACGTCGTCGCCGAATGCCGCGGCAGCCGGCGGCCGCCCTTGCGCGGCATCGCACGGCGGCGCGACTGCAGCGCCCGTGGTGCGCTCGATGCAATCGCCATCTTGCGCCGCCCAGTTCAACAAGTCCTCGGCGTAGATCGCTCCGGAAAGATGATTATGCAAGTCCGCGCCCTTGGGCATCGCGCGCAGGAATGCTTCCAACTGCGGCTGCGACTCGCGGATCGCATCGAAGCGATTCGCGGTGGCTTGAGCGGCATCAATGGATACCGGCGAGGACGGCAGCGTGGATACTTGTGCGCAACCGGCGAGGCAGGCAAGCAGGAAAAAAGCGGATTTCTTCATCTGTGAAGGATACGGCATTACGCACGGTGCACGTCAATCGCCGCCACGGTTGCGCTGCAACACGTGGATACCGCCACCTGGCCCGCTGCGGCGTTCGATGAGGCTGTCGAACTCGAACGGCAGGCCGTCCAGAGCGATCAGTCCGCGCGCCAGAAAATAACTGCTGCGCACATCAAAACATTCCGGATGCTCG
>JAFEFD010000543.1 GCA_018240765.1 Pseudomonadota bacterium
CGCGTTGCACGTCTACTACGGAGATTACTCGGTCGGCGACGGCAAGACCGCGAACGGCGATATTTCCTTCGGCGGCAAGGGCGATCGCTACAGCTTCTTCGTCGACATCAGCCACTACAAGCAGAACCGCATCAGCGCATCCGATTGGGCGCGTTCCAGCGATTCCTGCGTTCCCGGGACTGGCCTGGCGAACTGTTCCTCGGCCACGCCGTACACGCGCGTACTGTTCGACGTGCCGGGCGGCGGCGACGTGGTGCGTTCGGATGGAACCACGATCTGTTCGGACGGTTTCTGCAGCATCACCGCGAATGGAGTGGCCGGCTCAAACGGCCTGCAGAATTTCCCGGACGGCTACCATCATTTCACGTCTTCGCAGGATCGCTTCAACTTCGCGCCGTACAACCTGTTGCTGACGCCGTCGGAGCGCACCGGTTTCTTCGCCCAGACCGATTACAAGCTCACCGACGACATCCACTGGTACCTGAAGGGCCTGTACAACACGCGCAAATCGACCAATCAGGCTGCACCCGAGCCCATTTTCCTCGGCCAGGCGTTCTGTTTCCTGATCGACCGCTGCTACACGGTCAGCGTGGACAAGACCAATCCCTACAACCCGTTCGGCTTCACGCTGGATGCGAACAGCCCGGACTTCGGCCTTGGCCGGCGACCGGTCGAAGGCGGACCGCGCATCTTCAGCCAAGACGTGAACACGCGCTACTTCGCTACCGGTTTGACCGGCAGCTTTGGCTGGAACGAGCATAACTACAACTGGGACGTGAACGTCGTCCGCGCAGACAACAACGCGACGCAGGATGTCACCGGTACCTACAACATGGCGCATATCGCCGAAGGCGTCGGTCCGCTGGCGGCCTGCCAGGCCGATCCGAAATGCGTGCCGATCAACCTGTTCGGCGGGCCGGGTACGTTGACGCCGGACATGCTCAATTACATCCTGTACAACGAGCACGATCTGAGCCACCAGGCCATGGGCGTGGTCACTGCGAACCTGTCCGGCGACCTGTTCCAGCTACCGGCCGGTTCGCTGGATTTCGCGACCGGTTACGAGCATCGCAACCTGTCCGGCACCTACACGCCGGATGCGGTCGTTGCGGCGGGTGATTCCAACGGCGTGCCATCCAAGGCGACGGCGGGTGGTTACAACGTCGACGAGTTCTACGTCGAATTGAACGCACCGCTGGTTGCGGATGCACCGTTCGCCAAGGCCCTGAACATCGACGTGGCCTCGCGCTATTCGGATTACTCCACGTTCGGCAGCACCACCAACAGCAAGGTCGGCTTCCGCTGGCAGTTGAACGATGACCTGACCTTCCGCGGCACCTGGGCGCAGGGCTTCCGCGCGCCATCGATCGGCGAGTTGTACGGTACCTTCGCACGCTTCGACGCAACCCTGACCGATCCGTGCAATTTCGACAGCCCGATTGCCAGCCCGACCGTGGCAGCGAACTGCGCCAAGCTGGGCGTGCCGAATCCGGCCACGTTCCAGCAGTCGAACTCGCAGATCTCGGTATTGACCGGCGGCAACCGCAACCTGCAGCCGGAAAAATCGAAGAACACGACCCTGGGCGGTGTTTACAGCCCGAGCTGGGCCGAGAACACGAGCTGGTCGCAAAAGCTCGACTTCGAGTTGACCTGGTACAAGATCAACGTCAAGGACGCGATCCAGGCCAAGGATGCGCAGACCCTGCTCAATCGCTGCGCCCAGACATTGGATCCAGCGTTCTGCAGCGTGCAGGATCGCAATGCCGCCGGCTATGTCGCCTTCCTCAACGACACGCTGGGCAACCTCGGCAAGGTCGATACGCGCGGCTTTGACTTCGGCGTGACCTGGGTCGGTCCGGAAACCGGCTGGGGCCGCCTTGGCGCGAGCTGGCAGAACACTTACGTCGACAAGTACAACGCGGTCGACACGACCACGGGTCTGTCCGAGCCGGATGGCGTCGGCATCGAAGTACACGACAGCGGCATTCCACGCATCCGTTCGACCCTGCGCCTGAACTGGACCTTGGGCGAATGGTCGGCCGGCTGGGCGATGCGTTACGTCTCCGCGCTAACGGAGGATTGTGCGGCGGCGGGCGGTTTCCCGATCTGTGGCGGCGCTGCGAGCGCACAGTTCCCGGATGGCTCCAACCGCCTGGGCGCGACCACCTACCACGACGTGCGCGCGAGCTGGAACGTTCCGGTCAGCATGCCGCTGACGGTTTCGGCCGGCGTCAACAACGTGTTCGCCAAAGATCCGCCGGTGTGCCTGTCGTGCTCGCTCAACGGCTACGACGCGTCCACCTACGATCTGCCGGGCCGTTTCTGGTACGTGGAAGCCAGCCTCAAGTTCTGATCGAGGCTGAAACCGGCAACAAACTACGGGCCGCCTCGTGCGGCCCGTTTTTTTGGTCGGAAGTATTCTTGCCACACGAGCCGACGCGTCAATGCGCCTGCGCAGTTTCGATGTTCGCGATCAACGCCTGGGTTTCAGGCCGGATGCCGGCCACCACGATCACGAGTTCGATCGCCGCCGCCAGCCAGTCGTGTTCGCGCAGGCGCGAGATCAATCTCGTTGCAGGCATATGGACTTACTCCTCCGTCACGCTCTTGGCGAGGTTGCGCGGCTGGTCAACGTCCGTGCCGCGCTGCCCGGCGACGAGTGATCCGGCCGTTAGTTGCCGAATCCGTCGTGGAAGATCGAGGTCATGTCGAATGCGCCGACGGTGCAGCCGATGGCGCCGGGCGATGTGCGCGTATAGCCGCGCTGATCCACGGTTACGGCTGAAATCGCCGGACCGCTCGCATTGCCGGCGCAGTTGCCGCCGCTGCGCGCCGGGCTTTGCGATTGCAGGGCCACCGTTTGCGTCGGCCCGCCGTTGTTCGCCAGGCTGGCTGCGACAAACAGCGGATCGACACCGAATTGGTCGCCGGTAGTTGCGGTCAAGCCCGATGAAGTGGTGTTGCCGACGATGTTGTAACCCAGCGTTGTCGTCGCGCTGGAATCGATATCCGGAGCCCCGAAGCCAGTATTCCCAGCGATGACGCTGCTGAACAGCGTGAACGAGCCTCCGGCGTAAAGCCCGCCGCCATAACCGCCACTGGCAGTGTTGCCCGTAAATGTGGAATTGGCGATCACCAGGGCGCCAAGGGCGTAAATCCCGCCGCCCACGACGCTGGTATTGTCGGCAAAGGTGGAATTGATGATCGTTGTTGTCCCCCCGCTCAAATACATGCCGGCGCCGGCCACGGTCGCGGTGTTGTTCGCAATCGTGCAGGAATCGATGACCAGGTTGGCGCCATAGTTGACAATCCCGCCGCCGGAATTGTTTCCGATGCCGTGCTGGATGGTGAGGTGCGACAAAACCACGTTGCCGGAATTTATGTAAAAGACGCCGCCGAAACCACCGCCATCCAATATCATGCCCTTGGATCCGCCGTCGATCGTCAATCCCGCGGTCAGGCCGAATGAACAGCAGATCGTCGATCCTTGTATCGCTGGAGCGAACAGTACCGTGTCGCCGTCGGCGGCATCGGCGATGGCCGCATCCAGCGTGCAACTCGGGTCGGTGGTGGAGTTGGCGGTACAAGCGCCGCCGCTGCCGGTGGACGTGACCGTCCAGGTATTGGCGGCAAGCGCAAATGGCGACGCTGCGCACAGCAGCAAGGCGGCCCAGCACGAGGCAATCCGTTTCATGACGAATCCTCATTCCGGCGAGGGGGCACCGGCTGACTTGGATTAACGCAAAAGCAGGATCAAACCTATCGCGGCACCGAGGCTACTCCACCGTCACGCTCTTGGCGAGGTTGCGCGGCTGGTCCACGTCGGTGCCGCGCTGCACGGCGACGTGGTAGGCGAGCAGTTGCAGAGGAATCGTGAACACGATCGGCGCGATCATCTCGCCGCAGGGCGGCAGCGCGAGCAGGTGGCCGTTGTCCTGCGGCATGTTGCGCGCGACGTCCGCGTCGGCGAGCACGTAGAGTTCGCCGCCACGCGCGCGGACTTCTTCCAGATTCGACTTGAGCTTTTCCAGCAGGTGATCGTTTGGCGCCACCGCGACCACCGGCATGTTCTCGTCCACCAGCGCGAGCGGGCCGTGCTTGAGCTCGCCGGCGGGATAGGCCTCGGCGTGGATGTAGGAGATTTCCTTGAGCTTGAGCGCGCCTTCCATAGCGATTGGGAACTGGGTGCCGCGGCCGAGGAACAGGGTGTGGTCTTTGTCGACGAAGCGCTCGGCCATTGTCTTGATGCGTGCGTCGAGTGCGAGCACGTCGCGCACGGTGCCGGGCAAGGTTTCCAGTTGTTGCACGAGCCGTGCGTAACGCGCTGCATCCAATCCATGGTGGCGCGCCAGTTCCAGCGCGAACAGCGCGAGTGCGGCAAGCTGGGTCGTGAATGCCTTGGTCGAGGCGACGCCGATTTCGGGACCGGCGCGGGTCATCAACGTCAGCGCCGATTCGCGTACGATCGAGGATTCCGGCACATTGCAGATCGCCAGCGTGGCCAGATAGTTTTTCGACTTGGCCAGCTTCAACGCGGCCAGTGTGTCTGCGGTTTCGCCGGACTGCGAAATCGTCACGAACAGCGTGTCGGCGGGAATTGCGACGTCGCGATAGCGATATTCGGAGCCGATCTCGACATTGCACGGCACGCCGGCGAGCGATTCGATCCAGTAGCGCGCAACCAGCGCGGCATGGTAACTGGAGCCGCAGGCGATCATGTGGACATTGCGCGTTTTCGTGAGCAATTCGCGCGCGTTGACGCCAAAAATTTCGGTCAGGATCGAATTGTCGGCGATGCGGCCTTCAAAAGTGTCGGCCAGCGCCTGCGGCTGCTCGTGGATTTCCTTGAGCATGTAGTGGCGATACTCGCCGCGCTGCACCGCGTCGCTGCCGATATGTGCCTGCTTGACCGGCCGATCCACCCTGGCGCCATGTTCGTCGTAAATCGTGATGCCATCGACCGTTGCGTCGGCGATGTCGCCCTCGGCGAGGTAGATGAAGCGCCGCGTTACCGGCAATAGCGCATAGATATCCGAAGCCACGAATTGCTCGCCATCGGCAAGGCCCGCCACCATCGGGCTGCCACGCCGCGCGCCGATCACGCGTCCGGGTTCGCGATTGCTGATGACGGCGATCGCATACGCCCCGCGCAAGCGTGGCAAGGTCTTGCGTACCGCATCGAGCAGGTCGGAGCCCTGGTCCTGGTGGTATTCGATCAGATGGGCGATCACTTCGGTATCGGTATCCGAGCCGAATGCGAAACCCAGCGTCTTGAGTTCGGCGCGCAGTTCCTCGTGATTCTCGATGATGCCGTTGTGCACGACGGCGACATTGCCGCGCGACACCATCGGATGCGCATTGACCGTGTTCGGCACGCCATGCGTGGCCCAACGCGTGTGCGCAATGCCGGTGTGGCCGGCGATCGGATGCGACGCATGCAGGGTTTCCAGTTCCTGCACCTTGCCCTTGGTGCGCACGCGCTCCAGGCCCTTGTCGGTAAGCAAGGCGATGCCGGCCGAATCGTAGCCGCGATATTCCAGCGCCTTGAGCCCGGCGATCAGGGTTCCGGTGACATCACGCCGCGCCGCAGCGCCGACAATTCCGCACATGGAGGGGTCCTCGAATCAGACGCGCATTTTAGCGGATCGACCGCCAACCAACGGGCTATTTCGGGGTTTTTTGCGGGCGCTTCCAGCCCAGGTGCGAGGTTTGTACAGCGCGCGATACGGTCAGTTGACCTGCTGGCGCATCGCTGGTGATGGTCGAGCCAGCGCCGATGGTAGCGTCCTTGCCGACGGTCACGGGCGCGACGAGTGCCGTATTCGAGCCGATGAATGCGCCATCTTCGATCATCGTTTGATGCTTGTTCACGCCATCGTAATTGCAGGTGATGGTACCGGCGCCAATGTTCACGTTCGCGCCAATGCTCGCGTCGCCGAGATAGCTCAGATGATTTGCCTTGGAGTTTTCGCCAAGCGCTGTGTTCTTGATTTCGACGAAGTTGCCGACGTGCGCACCCGTGGCCAATTCCGTGCCCGGCCGCAGCCGTGCGAACGGGCCGATGATGCAGACGCCGGATGTGACCACGCCGTCCAGATCACAGTGCGCGTGCACGCGGGTTCCTGGCGCCAGGGTGGAGTCCTTGATCCTGCAGAATGGGCCGATGCGCACGCCGTCGCCGAGTTCGACACGGCCTTCGATGACGGCGTCCACGTCGATCTCCACATCGCTGCCGCATTTGAGCTCGCCGCGCAGATCGAAACGCGCCGGATCGGCCAGGCGCACGCCTTGCTCGCACAGCGCGCGTGCCTGGCGTTGCTGGAAATGGCGTTCGAGCTGGGCAAGCTGCCAGGCATCGTTCGCGCCGAAGGCTTCGCGCTCGTCGCGGCAATTCAGGATGTCGGCCGGCATGCCTTCCGTCGTCGCCTGCGCGAACACATCGGTGAGGTAGAACTCGCCCTGTGTGTTGCGGTTGTCGAGATTGTGCGTCCACACGCGCAACCGGCGCGCGTCGGCGGCAAGGATGCCGGTGTTGACGGTGGTGATCGCGCGCTGATCGGGCGTGGCGTCTTTTTCCTCGACCACGGCGCGGGCGCGGCCGATGCCATCGCGGATCACGCGACCGTAGCCGCGCGGATCGAACAGTTCCGCGGCCAGCAGGGCGAGCGGTGAGTCGGCGCCACATAATGGCTTGAGCGTGGCGGCGCGAATCAGCGGCACATCGCCGTACAGCACCAGTACGCGCGCGGCTTCCGGCACTTGCGCAAGCGCCAGTTGCACGGCGTGGCCGGTGCCGCGCTGCTCGGCTTGATGCACCCAATCCAGATCGGCTGCGCCGGCAAACGCCGCGCGCACCGCATCGCCGCGATGACCGAAGACGACGTGGATGCGCGCCGGGTTCAATTCGCGCGCGGTCGCCACGACATGTGCGAGCAAGGGTTTGCCGGCCAGCGGCAACAGCACTTTCGGCAAGGTCGAGTGCATGCGCTTGCCTTCGCCGGCGGCGAGGATAAGGATGTGGAGAGGGGCGTCGGTGGTCATCGTGATCTTGCTTTGCGCGGCCTGCGCGGTTTTGCCTTGGATTCGATATGCGACTCGGACACGCCCTGCGGCTTCCAGCGCCAATCCTTCAACAAGACGATGGATCCGAGCCCGCGCGCCTTGCGGTAGTAGTGTTCGTCGGCGGTGACCAAGTCTATGCCGTATTCGATGGCGAGAGCGTGATAGATCGTGTCGAAAAGATGGTGGTTGAGGGACGTTGACAGCGATCCCGCACGCGCAAGCAGGGCAGCGGAATCATTGGTTGCGACCACAAACTCGCACAGCTCATGCACGAATTGGGCGGTTTCTGCCGGCAGCTTGCGCGCAATCACGGCAATGACTTCGGAACGCCAGATCGCAGGCTGATGGAGGTTTATTCCTCCTGAAACCACCCGCTCGAGCACGTCGCGCGCGATGGCACTGTCAGGCTCGGGAAAATCGTCTGCCAGGTACCACTTGAGACAGACACTCGCATCCAAAACCAGATTCAACGACGCAACTCTTCGCGTAACTGTCGAATCGTGCCGGCCGGAACAACCGGTCGCTTGTCCCAACGACGCAAGATCGCAGTGCCGGCTGCCACATGCGCTTGCCTGCGTTTCTCGCGTTCGACCGCTTCACGCAATAAATCCGCGACGATGGCGCTTTTGTTGCGTCCATCGAATGTGGCGTTGAAAGCGTCCTTGACGTCTTCGGGCACGCTGAAATTGACGGTAGCCATGACAGATCACGATTGTTGAAATCTTCAACAATCATCGCACTGTTGACCGTGAGCGTCAAATTGCGCAAACAAAAACGCCGGCGCAGGGCCGGCGTTCTTGATCCAGTCTGGGCGATGATACTCAGTGTCGGGTCTGTTTGCGCAGTTGCTCGATTGCGCGCAATTGCGCAATGGCTTGCATGAGCTCGGCTTGGGCCTGGGCGATTTCCACCGCATCGGCGCGGTTGGCCAACAAGCGTTCGGCGTTTTCCTTGGCACGGCGCGCGGCGGCTTCGTCCAGGTCCTTGGCGCGGATCGCGGTGTCGGCGAGCACGGTCACAACCTGCGGCTGCACTTCAAGAATGCCGCCGGAGACGTAGAAGCACAGCTCCTCGCCGTTTTCCAGCTGCACGCGCACCTGGCCCGGCTTCAGGCGCGTGATCAGTGGCGCGTGGCGCGGTGCGATGCCGAGCTCACCCGCCTCGCCGGTGGCGATGACCAGTTTCGCCTGACCGTGGAAGATCTCGGATTCGGCGCCGACGATGTCGCAGCGGATGGTACTCATGATCGTGCCTTACGCCGCCTTCTTCTCGGCCATCTTCTTGGCTTTCTCGAAAGCCTCCTCGATGCCGCCGACCATGTAGAACGCCTGTTCCGGCAGGTGATCGCACTCGCCGTCGCAGATCATCTTGAAGCCGCGGATCGTGTCCTTCAGCGACACGTACTTGCCCGGCGCGCCAGTGAACACTTCGGCGACGTGGAAGGGCTGCGAGAAGAAGCGCTCGATCTTGCGCGCGCGGCCGACGGTGGCCTTGTCTTCTTCGGAGAGCTCGTCCATGCCCAGGATCGCGATGATGTCCTTCAGTTCCTTGTAGCGCTGCAGCGTGCCCTGCACGCGGCGCGCGGTTTCGTAGTGCTCCACGCCGATCACGTTCGGATCGAGCTGGCGGCTGGTCGAGGCGAGCGGATCCACGGCCGGATAGATGCCGAGCGAGGCGATGTCGCGCGACAGCGCCACGGTCGAATCCAGATGCGCAAACGTGGTCGCCGGCGACGGATCGGTGTAGTCGTCCGCCGGCACGTACACGGCCTGGATCGAGGTGATCGAACCCGTCTTGGTCGATGTGATGCGTTCCTGCAGGCGGCCCATTTCGTCGGCCAGCGTCGGCTGATAACCCACCGCGGACGGCATGCGCCCGAGCAGCGCGGATACTTCGGTGCCGGCCAGGGTGTAGCGGTAGATGTTGTCGACGAAGAACAGCACGTCGCGGCCCTTGCCGGAAGCGTCCTTTTCGTCGCGGAAATATTCGGCCATGGTCAGGCCGGTGAGCGCGACGCGCAGGCGGTTGCCGGGCGGCTCGTTCATCTGGCCGTAGACCATCGCGACTTTCGATTGCGGCAGATCTTTCAGGTTGACGACGCCGGCCTCGATCATCTCGTGATAGAAGTCGTTGCCCTCGCGGGTGCGCTCGCCGACGCCGGCGAACACCGACAGGCCGCTATGTTGCGTGGCGATATTGTTGATCAATTCGAGCATGTTCACGGTCTTGCCGACGCCCGCGCCGCCGAACAGGCCGACCTTGCCGCCCTTGGCGAACGGAGCAACCAGGTCGATGACCTTGATGCCGGTTTCGAGCAGGTCGTTGGCCGCGGCTTGTTCGTCGTAGCTCGGCGCCGGGCGGTGGATTTCCCAGTGGTCCTTGGCGCCGATCGGGCCGACTTCGTCGATCGGCGTGCCGAGCACGTCCATGATGCGGCCGAGCGTGGCGGTGCCGACCGGCACCTTGATGCCCGCGCCGGTGTTGGTGGCGACGAGATTGCGCTTGATGCCGTCGGTCGAGCCGAGCGCGATCGTGCGCACGACGCCGTCGCCGAGCTGCTGCTGCACTTCGAGCGTGATCGCGGTGCCTTCGACCTTCAGCGCGTCGTACACTTTCGGCACGGATTCGCGCGGGAATTCGACGTCGACCACCGCGCCGATGATTTGGACTACTTTGCCCTGACTCATGGAATTGCTCCAGATAAACCTAAATTTTTACTAACTCATACCGCCGCTGCGCCGCCGACGATTTCGGAAATTTCCTGGGTGATCGCCGCCTGGCGCACCTTGTTGTAGACCAGGGTCAGCGAGTCGATCGCCTTCTTCGCGTTGTCGCCGGCGGACTTCATCGCCACCATGCGCGCGGCGTGTTCGCTGGCGAGGTTTTCGAGCGTCGCCTGGTACACCAGCGATTCGATGTAGCGCGTGAGCACGTGTTCGAGCACCGATTCGGCATCCGGCTCGTACAGGTAATCCCAGTCGTGCGCGGTGGCGAGCGAATCCGACGGCGGCAGCGGCAACAGCTGATCCAGCGTCGGTTTCTGCGTCATCGTGTTGACGAAATCGTTGTAGGCCAGGGTCAGGCGGTCGATCGAGCCTGCGCTGTAGCTGTCCAGCATGATCTTGATCACGCCGATCAGCTGCTCGATCTTGGGCTTTTCGCCCAGGTGCGAGGCGCTGCCGACGAGATTGACCTTGAGGCGACGGAAAAACACGTTCGCCTTGGTGCCGATGGCGACGATGTCGACTTCGACGTTCTTCTCGTTCCAGTCGCGGATTTCAGCGAGCAACTTGCGGAACAGGTTCGAATTCAGGCCGCCGCACAAACCGCGATCGGTCGAGATGATGATGTAACCGACGCGTTTGACGGACTCGCGCGAGGACAGGAACGGATGCTTGAACTCGGTGTTCGCTCTTGCGACATGGCCGGCAACCTGGCGCATCGCGCGCGCGTATGGACGCGATGCGCGCATGAGTTCCTGGGCCTTGCGGATCTTCGAGGCCGAAACCATCTCCAGCGCGCGCGTCACCTTGCGGGTGTTCGCGACGCTCTTGATCTTCGTCCGGATTTCGCGTGCGCCTGCCATGGTCGTTTACCAGCTACCCGTCTTCTTGAACTCTTCGAGGCCTTGCTTGAGCGTCGCCTCGATGGCGTCGTTCCAGTCGGCCTTGTCATTCGCGGCCTTCATCCAGTCGCCGTAGTTGCTGGCGAAATGCGCGTGCAGGCCGGCTTCGAACGGCAGGATCTTGGCGATCGGCTGGTCGTCGAGGTAACCCTTCTCGGCGGCGTACAGCGAGATCGCGAGCTGTGCAACGGAAAGCGGCGCGTACTGCTTCTGCTTCATCAGTTCGGTGACACGTTGGCCGCGTTCCAACTGCGCGCGCGTGGCGGCGTCCAGATCCGATGCGAACTGCGCGAATGCCGCGAGCTCGCGGTACTGCGCAAGCGCCAGCTTCACGCCGCCGGACAGCTTCTTGATGATCTTGGTCTGTGCCGCGCCACCCACGCGCGACACCGAGATGCCGGCGTTCACGGCCGGACGGATGCCGGCGTTGAACAGGTCGGTCTCGAGGAAGATCTGGCCGTCGGTGATCGAAATCACGTTGGTCGGCACAAACGCGGACACGTCGCCGGCCTGGGTTTCGATCACCGGCAGCGCGGTCAACGAGCCGGTCTTGCCCTTCACGGCGCCCTTGGTGAATTTCTCGACGTATTCCTCGTTCACGCGCGCGGCGCGCTCGAGCAGGCGGCTGTGCAGGTAAAACACGTCGCCCGGATACGCCTCGCGGCCCGGCGGACGCTTGAGCAGCAGCGAGATCTGGCGATACGCCCAGGCCTGCTTGGTCAGGTCGTCATAGATGATCAGCGCGTCCTGGCCGTTGTCGCGGAAATATTCGCCCATCGAGCAACCCGAATACGGCGCGAGGTACTGCATCGCCGCCGAATCGGACGCCGAAGCCGCCACGATGATCGTGTGCTCCATCGCGCCGAATTCCTCGAGCTTGCGCACCACGTTCGCGATCGACGATTGTTTCTGGCCGATGGCGACGTACACGCATTTGATGCCCGTGCCCTTCTGGTTGATGATCGCGTCGATCGCGAGCGCAGTCTTGCCGGTCTGGCGGTCGCCGATGATCAGCTCGCGCTGGCCGCGGCCGATCGGGATCATCGAGTCGACGGATTTGTATCCGGTCTGCACCGGCTGCGACACCGATTTGCGCGCGATCACGC
>JAFEFD010000544.1 GCA_018240765.1 Pseudomonadota bacterium
ATATACAAATCCGTGATCGTGCCTTCATAGACCTCGGCGGCCATGCCGACGGATTCGGACAAGGTCGGATGCGGATGCACGGTCATGCCAATGTCACCGGCTTCGCAGCCCATCTCGATCGCGAGCGCGAGTTCCGAAATGAGTTCTCCCGCATTCGGACAAATGACGCCGGCGCCGATAATGCGGTGCGTGGCCTCGTCGAAAATGAGTTTGGTGAAGCCCTCGGTGCGGGCGATGCCGATGGCGCGACCGGAAGCCGCGTGCGGGAACTTGCCGACGCCGTATTGGATGCCTTGCTGTTTCGCCTCGGTTTCGGTGACGCCGACCCAGGCGATTTCCGGATCGGTGTAGGCCACGGACGGAATCACGCGCGCGACGAATTCGCTCTTGTGTCCGGCGCACACTTCCGCGGCGACCTTGCCTTCGTGCGTGGCCTTGTGCGCGAGCATCGGATTGCCGACGATGTCGCCGATCGCGAAGATGTGCGGGACGTTGGTGCGCATCTGCCTGTCGACGGGAATGAACCCGCGATCCGTAACGTTCACCCCGGCCTTGTCCGCATCGATTTTCCTGCCGTTCGGCGATCGGCCGACGGCGACGAGCACGCGATCATAAACCTGCGGTTCGGGCGCCTTCTCACCCTCGAACGTCGCCTTCAATCCGGCCTTGGTCGCCTCGACTTTGGCGACTTTCACCTTCAAATGAATGCCGGCATAGCGTTTGCCCAGGCGTTGCGCGAGCGGACGTACCAGGTCCGCATCCGCACCGGGCATCAATTGATCGAGCAACTCGACCACGGTGACTTGCGAACCAAGCGCTTCGTACACGCAGGCCATTTCCAGGCCGATGATGCCGCCGCCGACCACGAGCAGTTTT
The DNA here is from genome assembly GCA_018240765.1 of Pseudomonadota bacterium. Taxonomy (GTDB): domain Bacteria; phylum Pseudomonadota; class Gammaproteobacteria; order Xanthomonadales; family Rhodanobacteraceae; genus Rudaea. The sequence goes on from JAFEFD010000544.1 coordinate 877, forward strand.
TTCGGCACGTCGGCGAGCAGCAGCGCGTCGGTGGAATCCATCATGCGCGGATCGTCCCAGGGGAATCCCGGCAGCTTCACCGCCTGCGAACCGGCGGCGATGATGGCCTTCTCGAAACGCACGAGCTTCTTGCCGTCCTTGCCTTCGACTTCAATTTCGTTCGGCGAGACAAACTTGCCGACGCCTTGCACCACCGTGACCTTGCGCTGCTTGCTCATGCCGGCGAGACCGCCGGTCAGTTGCGCGACCACTTTTTCCTTGAAACCGCGCAGCTTGGGGATGTCGATTTTCGGCGCGCCGAATTCGATGCCGATGTCGGCCGCGTGCGCGGCTTCGTCGATCACCTTGGCCGCATGCAGCAACGCCTTTGATGGAATGCAACCGACATTCAGGCAGACGCCACCGAGCGTGGCGTAGCGCTCGATCAGCACCGTGTTCTGGTCGAGGTCGGCCGCGCGAAATGCCGCGGTGTAGCCGCCGGGACCGGAACCCAACACACAAACCTGGCATTCGAGGTCGGCCTTGCGACCCGAAGAGTTCGTCGCCTGCGGCGCAGCGCTCTGACTCCCTCTCCCGCTGGCGGGAGAGGGCTGGGGTGAGGGTGGTGGGGCGGGTGTTACGCTATTTCCCGCTCCACCCTCACCCGCGGCGCTGCGCGCCGCGACCTCTCCCGCCAGCGGGAGAGGTGAATTTGTGGCACCCGCCACTTCGATCACCACAACGACCGTGCCTTCCGACACCTCGTCGCCAAGTTTCACCTTCACTTCCTTGACCACGCCGGCGACAGTGGATGGAACCTCCATCGTCGCCTTGTCGGATTCAAGCGTGGCCAGGCCCTGATCCTTCTTCACCGTGTCACCGGCTTTCACCAGCACTTCGATCACGGGGATGTTGGTGTAATTCCCGATATCCGGAACCTTGACTTCCGTCGTCGCCACGGCGTACTCCTTTTACTTGTTGCGATGAAGCGCGGCGCGAAAACGCGCGCGCCAGTCGTTGCGCCTGGCCTCAAGCACGGCCTCGCGTTCGGCGTGTAGTGGCTCAACGTGCGCATCCGGGGGCATGAGCAATTCCGGCGCCGGCACGGCTTCGGCTGCGACAACCGTTGTGACCGGTTCCACGACCTTGGCCGGTTCCACAACCGGCACCGGCGCGGCAACTGGCGCTGGGGGCGGTGCAGCGACTGGCGTGCGGATGGCTGCACGCAATGCGCCGAGCATGTGTGCTTCGCTTTGCGCTTCATCGCGCAAGCGTTCGACTTCGGCGTGGCGCGCCTCGACCAGCACGCGCGAGCGCGCGTTCGCGTAGTCGATCGATTGACGGATATCGGGCAAGTGGTAATCGTCGACGTCGATCAGCAGGCAATCGAAAACGATGTAGCCATCCTCGATCCACAGGCCATGGCGCTTGAGCTCGACGCGTGAATTGCGCTCCTCGAAGAACAGTCGCGTCCATTCCGGATTCGGATCGCGGTTGAGCTTCAGGTGCAAGGTGCGCATGGACGAATGCACGCGCGACCAGGTCGTGCGGTTCACGTCCAGGTCGACGATGACGATGTCGGTGAACTCGTCCACGGCTTTCGTTACAGCAGGCTGCGGCGCATGTCCGCAAGCAATGTTGCGAGGTGCGCGGCGAAGCGCGCCGCGGCGGCGCCGTCGATGACGCGGTGGTCGTAGCTGAGCGACAGCGGCAGCAGCAGGCGCGGCGCGAACGCCTTGCCGTCCCACACCGGCTTGATCGCCGATTTCGACACGCCCAGGATCGCCACTTCCGGCGCATTCACGATCGGTGTGAACGCCGTGCCGCCAATGCCGCCGAGCGAGGATATCGACATGCAGCCGCCGGACATGTCGGCGGGGCCGAGCTTGCCGTCGCGCGCCTTCTTCGCCAGCTCGCCGGTTTCCTGCGCGATCTCGACCAGGCCTTTCTGATCGGCATTTTTCAACACGGGAACAACGAGTCCATTCGGCGTATCGGCGGCGAAGCCGATGTGGAAATACTTTTTCAGGACCAGGTTTTCGCCGGAAGCATCCAGCGATGCGTTGAAATCCGGATATTTCTTCAACGCCGCGACGATCGCCTTGATGATGAAGGCGAGCATGGTGAACTTGATTCCCGCTTTCTCATGTTCCTTGTTGAGCTGCACGCGCAGCGCTTCGAGGTCGGTGATGTCGGCCTCGTCGTGCTGGGTGACGTGGGGGATCATCGCCCAGTTGCGCGCGAGGTTCGCGCCGGAAATCTTCTTGATCTTCGACAGCGCGCGTGTTTCGATTTCGCCGAATTTGGAGAAATCCACATTTGGCCATGGCAGCAGGTTCA
>JAFEFD010000545.1 GCA_018240765.1 Pseudomonadota bacterium
CAAATCGCAAACAACTCCATGAACTGCGGCACCGGCAACTTCTCGAACGTGGCCGCATCACGGCTGGCCGCCACGATCCGTTGCACCTGGTGCGCGGGCAAATGCCCGGCCAGCGCCGCCTCGAACTTCTTCACCAGCACCGGAATACCCTCGGCGCGGCGCTTGCGGTGCCCGATCGGGTAGTCGACCGACACCTTCTCGGTCTTGCTGCCATCGGCAAAGAATACCTGCACGCTGTTGCCGATATAGCGTTTGGCTGGGTCGAAATAATCCTTGGTGAATTGCGGATTTTCCTTGACTGTCATCTTTGCGCGCAGCGCGTCGATGCGCGGATCGGCAGCGACCGCGTCGTTGTAGTCGTCGGCGGTCAGGCGGCCGAAGATCAGCGGCACCGCGACCATGTACTGGATGCAGTGGTCGCGGTCTGCGTAATTGGCCAGCGGCCCGGTCTTGTCGATGATGCGCACGCCGGCCTCCTGGGTCTCGATTTCGATGCGCTCGATCTTGTCGAGTTTTCCGGCAACCTGCGCGTGCAGTTTCATCGCGCACTCGACCGCGGTTTGCGCGTGGAACTCGGCCGGGAAGGAAATCTTGAACAGGACGTTTTCCATCACGTAGCTGCCGAAGCTGCGCTCGAACTCGAATGCCTTGCCCTTGAACGCGACATCGTAGAAACCCCAGGTTTTTGCCGTCAATGCCGACGGATAGCCGACGCAACCCTTGACTGCATTCAATGCATGCGTCACCGCGCGCCGGCAGGCGTCGCCCGCCGCCCAGCTCTTGCGCGGGCCGGTGTTCGGGGCGTGGCGATAGGTGCGCAGCACGCCGTTGTCGATCCAGCTGTGCGAAACGGCGTTGACGATTTCGTCCTTGCCGCCGCCAAGCATCTGCGTGACCACGGCAGTCGAAGCCAGACGTACCAGAATCACATGATCCAGGCCGACGCGGTTGAACGAATTCTTCAGCGCGTAGCAACCCTGGATTTCATGCGCCTTGATCGCCGCCGTCAGTACGTCGCGAATCGTCAGCGGCGCCTTGCCTTCACGGATGTTCTTGCGCGAAACGTAATCGGCCACGGCGAGGATGGCACCGAGGTTGTCGGAAGGATGGCCCCACTCCGCAGCTAGCCAGGTGTCGTTGAAATCGAGCCAGCGCACCTGCACGCCGATGTTGTAGGCGGCCTGCACGGGATCGAGTTCCCAACTCGTGCCCGGCACGCGCGCACCGCTGGCCAGCGTCGCTCCCGGCACTAGCGGACCGAGGTGCTTGACGCATTCGGGGAATTTCATCGCCAGCATCGCGCAGCCGAGCGAATCCATCAGCATGTAGCGCGCGGTGTCGTAGGCCTCTTTCGAATCGATGGTGTAATCGGCAACGTAATTGGCGATGTCGACCATCGGTTGATCGGGGTCGGGACGCACGGCGGAGCGGATGTCGTGATGGCTCATGGCAGATTCCGGATCAATGGGAAAGTCACCTATTTTGCCAGATTCCGCCGCCATCTCACGGTCTGAGACGTCGCACGGATAGCGTCGTGCCCTCATCCGGAGGACAATTCCGCCATGCCGCTCGACCATTTCCATCCCGCCGTCGCGGCCTGGTTCCGCGGCGCGTTCACGGCGCCGACGCCGGCGCAGGAACGCGCCTGGCCAGCGATCCAATCCGGCCGCCATGCATTGATCGCTGCACCGACCGGGTCGGGCAAGACGCTCGCCGCCTTCCTCGCCGCGATCGACGAACTCGTGCGGCGCGGGGTCGCCGGGCAACTCGCCGACGAAACCGCCATCGTTTACGTCTCGCCGCTCAAGGCGCTGTCGAACGATGTACAGATCAACCTCGAAGCACCGCTTGCCGGCATCCGCGACAAATTGTTCGAGATGGGCTTGCCGGACGTGGAAATCCGCGCCAGCGTGCGCACCGGCGACACACCACAGGCCGAACGCAACGCGATGAAGCGGCGCGCACCGCATATCGTGGTGACCACCCCCGAGTCACTGTACATCCTGCTCGGATCGGAATCCGGCCGCGCGATGCTGGCTTCCACGCGTAGCGTGATCGTTGACGAAATCCATGCGCTGGCACCCAGCAAGCGTGGTGCGCACCTGGCGCTGTCGCTGGAACGCCTCGATGCATTGTGCGGGCGACCGCTGACGCGAATTGGCCTGTCCGCAACACAGAAACCAATCAGCGAAGTCGCGAGGTTCTTGATTGGCTCTTCGGATCGTCATTCCCGCGAAAGCTGGAATCCAGCTTTTGAGCATACCGCCGAAGAGCAAGAACTGGATTCCCGCCTGCGCGGGAATGACGAGCAAAGCAAGTGCGAGATCGTCGACGTCGGCCACGCGCGCGACCGCGACCTCGCCATCGAACTGCCGCCATCGCCGCTTTCGGCGGTGATGTCCGGAGATGTGTGGATGCAGGTCTACTCACGACTTGCAGAACTGATCCGCGAACATCGCACGACGCTGATCTTCGTCAACACCCGGCGCATGGCCGAGCGTCTCGCCCGGCATCTGAGCGAACTGCTCGGCAAGGACGCTGTCACTTCCCATCACGGCTCGCTCGCGCGTGAACAACGCCTCGCCGCCGAGCAACGCCTCAAGCGCGGCGAACTGCGCGCATTGGTCGCCACCGCATCGCTGGAACTGGGCATCGATATCGGCGACGTCGATCTGGTCTGCCAGATTGCCTCGCCGCGCGCGATCGCGACTTTCCTGCAACGCGCCGGCCGCGCGAACCATGCGGTCGATGGCATGCCGAAGGCGCGCCTGTTTCCGACTTCGCGCGACGATCTTGTCGAATGCACGGCCCTGCTCGACGCGGTGCGCCGTGGCGAACTCGATACCTTGCATATGGAGAAGAACGCGCTCGATGTGCTTGCCCAGCAGATCGTCGCCGAGGTTTCCTGCCGCGAATGGAACGAAGGCGATTTGTTCGCGCTGATCACGCATGCGTATCCGTTCGCGCAACTGGCGCGCAAGGACTTCACCGCCATCGTGCGCATGCTCGCCGACGGCTACACGACGCGGCGCGGACCGCGCGGCGCCTACCTGCATCGCGACGCGGTCAACGGCGTGTTGCGCGCGCGGCGCGGCGCGCGCCTGACCGCGATCACGTCCGGCGGCGCGATTCCCGACACCG
>JAFEFD010000546.1 GCA_018240765.1 Pseudomonadota bacterium
ACGCGCACGAAATCCTGCCAGGCGCGCCGCGACAACACGATGTGATCGATCTCCTGCGCCAGTCCATCGTAGTTGAACGAATAGCGCAGGCCCGGGTTCGCCCTGATGCCACTGTCGATCAGGGTCGGGTTCGGTGCGGCGTATGGACTTGGCCAGTACTTGTTGTCGCTTTGCACGGCGTTGCCGGTGATGAGGCCGGTGACGTCGGCGTAGCCGTCGCTGAATTCGTAGGCATTGAAATCGCCCGCGACGACCAATGGCACGCTGGCATCGCCAACAACATCGAACGAGCCAGTGGTAATCGTGCCGTCGGCAGCCTGCTGCGCATTGCCTGCACCGATGAGGGTCTGGCCGTTCTGCCAGGCATCGGCGATCGAGGCGATCTGCGCGGCCTGCTGGGCGCGCTTCGGCCCGACGTAGGGCTTGGTGTCGATGCCGCTGAGCGAACGCCCGTAGATGGCGAGCAGGGCGAACTTGTAGCCATTCCAGGTTGCCTGCATCAGTACCGGCGGACGGTCGTTGAGCAGGCACGAGGTGCCGCTGGAGCAATACGAAGTCGTGGTGCCCTTGTACAACTGCGTGACTGAGTCCACTGCAACGTCGCTGCGCACCAGGATACCGATGTTGATGCCGCCGACATCATTGCCCGGAATCACATAGGTCTGGTAGGTCACGCCGCAACCGACCGAGCCGGTCGAGGTGTTGTCGGCGATCTTGGCGGCGAGGTCGTGCGCCACCGCGAGGCTCTCGATCTCTTCGACATCCAGCACCACGGGCGCTTTCAGAACGGTGCAGACCTGGCGCGTCCATTTCGCCAGGCGCGCCTGGTACTGCGCCGTGGTCGGACACCAATCCGAGCCGCCGAGTGCGGGTGCCGACGGACAGTTGCTGGTGTCGGCACTGCCGTCAAGCACGTCGTTGAACATGTGCAGCAGGTTCTGCGTGCCGAACGTCAGCGTGCCGTCGACCGGATCGAATACCGGCTGCACTTCGTCGGCCGGGGTCGCGCGCATGATCGTCGCCATGCTGGCCGGATAAAGCTCGTACGTGGGTGAAGCCGCACCCGCGGGCTGGTAACCCTGGATCACGCCGGTGACCGAGAAGCGCGTGCCGGCGTGATAGACATAATCGGTGGGATCGTTGTCGTAGGGATCGCTGTCGCTGCCCGGCGCAAAAGCCAGGCCCTTGTAGTAGATCTCGATGACCTGCGGCTCACCGTTCCACACGGGGATGCTGCCACCGAGGCCCGGATACAGCGCACCCGGACCGTGGAACGGACGCGGCTGACTGGCGAGCGTGGCATAAAACCCGTTCGGCAGGCCGGTATGCACGGCGTCGGAGCCGACCGGGTCGCTGGTGTTGATCTTGCCGCCGAACGTTGCACCCGTCACCACGGCGTCGTTCATCTGCACCAGCATGCCGTCGAGGCAGGCGAAATTGCTGGCCTGGTAACCGTCGACCGGCGGATTGATGGTCGATCCGGTGCCCACGCAGGGGCCGGTGGTCGGGTCGCTGGTCGGCGGATTGGCGTCGAGCACATAGGCTTGCGGCATGACCGGTGCGGTCGGATTCGTCACGCTGACCGCCGGAGCCGTCAGTTCGGTCGAGCCGCTGTACTCCTGCACCTTGGCGCTGACGCTCACGGCATTGCCAACCGCAACGGTCGGTGCACTCGAGGTGAAGACGTAGATGCCGTCGGACGTCGTCGGGTCGCCATCCCCGGCTGGATCCTGCATGAAGAAACCCTTCGGCCCGACGGCTGTCACCACTCCGGTCGTGGTCACGTTCTGCGCGTTCAGCAGCGAAGCGGCGCCATGCCCCTGGATCTGCATGATCGTCGCCGATGTTGGAGCCTGCGTTACCGTCAGCGCGATGCTGGTGGTGCCGGTGCGGGCCTGGTCGTCGACGATCGTTGCCGGCAGCGATTTGGCGCCGGGCGACGTTGCATTGGCGACCGTCGTGCTGAACGAAAACGTGCCGTCGCCGGAGGTGACGTCACCGTTGCTGCCGTCGTCGTAGAACGTTTGCGTAGCCGAGCCGCCAATCGACGACATGTCGGCCGTCACCGTGTAGCTGACACTGGTCGGATTCGAGCCTGGCGTGGGCACGACCGTGAGCAGGGTCGCGGTCGCGCCGTCGTTCGGCACGGAATTCGGATTGGCACTGCCCGAGCCGCCGGGGTTGCCGCTGCCACCACAAACATTGGTCGCGGTAGCCGTATTGCGCGGGGCCGGCGCGGCTAAGGAAAAATCCGCCGCGTTGTTGTTGGTATCTGTGCAACCAGCGCCTGCGCGAAACAGTGCGTTGGTGGCGCTCGGGGCTGCGGCGCCCGTGCCTTCCACGCAACTGGCGCCGCTCACGCCGAGCAAATCTGCGATGGCGCTCATGTCCGCAGGACAACCGGAAGGACTCTGTGCGGGGTATGTTGTCTGTGTCGATGCCAAGATGACGCGACCGCCGCCAGCACCCATGGAGATGGTGCCGGTGACATCCGGCGTGGGCAGATTGACCGTGCCGCCGCTGCCGTCGGCTTCTTTTACGAGAAAATACTGTCCCGGTGCGATCGAACCGGAAAGGTTGGTTTTCTGCCATGCGCCGGTGCCGGTCGAGCTGTTGTACTGAACGGACCAGGTGCTTAGATCGACCGTGGAAGTGCCAGCGTTGAACAGTTCGATGAAGTCGCTCTTGTAGGTCGCGCCGCTGTTGCCGCCGCCACCATAGAATTGACTGATCACAACCTGGGCTTGCGCACCGCCCGCGCCGGCCAGCAAGGCCAGACCCAGCAATCGACAAATGAATTTTGCAGACATGACACTCCCCGAAACGGATTGACCGGCAAAAAGCGCATGCTAGACCCCTTGTTTGACACTTTCGTGTCGCACGCGGACATCGGCGGATTTCGCCGAACTGCGCTTGATTGAACAACCGGTGTCCCCAACGATCGCAAGGATCGTTCGCGCGGCGCCGTGCCGCGTGCCATGAACCGGTTGCGCAGCGGACTCTACAACGAATTTCGTGGCTGCGCCATGAGCCGGTTCAAGGCCTTTGCCGCAGCCCTGCGGAAGCCGCGAAAACCGTGATTTCCTCGCGGTCGTGATAGAGCTGCTTGGCGCGCACGATACCCGCGATCGCGCGCACGCGCGCGAGGCATTGCTGCGCCTCGTCGAAGCGCTTTTTCATCGGCAGTTTCAGATTGAAGATAGCGTGGCGGCACCAGCCCTGTTGCAGCCAATGTGCGATCAACTCGGCGACGCGGCGCGGTTGCTCGACCATGTCGCAGACCAGCCAGTCCACAGGTTTCGCGGGTCGAAAGCGGAAGCCATCCTCGCGCCGATGTTGTACCAGCCCGGAATTCGAGCAACGTGCGGTCCATCGGCCCGTTGTCGACCGCGACGACGCGGATGGAGCGGCGCACCAGTTGATACGTCCAGCCGCCCGGCGCGGCGCCGAGATCGACCGCGGTCATGCCGGCCTTGAGCCAGCGCGCGCGCTCACCGTCGTCGAGCAGGGTCAGGAATGCCTCTTCGAGCTTGAGCGTGGAGCGGCTCGGCGCCTCGCGCGGGAACTTCAGGCGCGGGATGCCCTGCGGCCACGGCGCGCAGATTTCCGGATCGGCTGTGCACAAATATACTTCGTCGCCTTGTGGAAAAAACACGTGCAATCGGCCCGGCGCGCGCGCGTCGAGCAACTGCGCCTTTTTCAGCGCACCGACAAGCGCATTGCCAAAGCTCTTGCACAGCGGTGCGAGTTGCTTGCCGGCGTCGCTGTCCGGCGCTTCGGCCCAGATTTCGCGGAAGTTCTCGCCGCGCTCGCGCAGGGCGGCAAGGATCGGTGTTGCACGGTCGTTGCGCGCAAGCTTCGGCAAATGCGCGAACGCGACCAGGCATTGGCGCGCGAAGACCAGTTCGCGCCAGCGCACGCCGTCGCGAAGCGCCGATTCGGCCGCGTCGGCGGCGAATACGACGAATGCCGCGCCGCCATCAAATCGCGCTTTGCCGGCGATGCCTGCCGCGTGCGCGCTGGCTTCGATTTCCTGCGCAGATTCGTTCTCGAACCCCGCGCGACAATACAGCAGCAGCGCAGAGCTCATGGTTTCTTCATGCCACTTTTCCAGGCAAACACCGCCGCCTGGGTGCGATCGCCGAGACCGAGTTTGGCGAGCATGTTGCCGACATGGGTCTTCACGGTTTTTTCGGAAATCCCCAACTGATCGGCGATGCGCTGGTTGCTGGATCCTTCGGCAATCAGCGCCAGCACTTCGCGCTCGCGCTCGCTGAGCGAAGCCATCGCTTCGCCGCCCGGCGCGGACCTGCCCTGGCGCACCGCGTCGACGAGGTAGCCCGCCACACGCGCATGCAGCACCGCTTCGCCCTGCGCGGTCTTGCGGATCGCGTCGGCAAGGCCGTCGGCGTCGATGTCCTTGAGCAGGCACGACAAAGCGCCGGCCTGCACCGCGGCGAGGATGTCGCGCGCGTCGTCGAACGAAGTGAGCAGAATCGATTTCGTCGCCGGGCTGGCAGTGCCGATTGCGCGGATCGCGGCGATGCCGCCACCGGGCATCACCAGGTCGATCAGGGCGACGTCGGGTTTGTGCGTCGCGCAGGCTGATACGGCGGCATCGGCATTTTCGGCTTCCGCCACGATGGCCAGATCCGCCTGCGTGTCGAGGAATGAGCGAATGCCCTGGCGCACCAGCACATGATCGTCGGCAATGACGACGCGGATGGCGGCTGCGTTCATGCGGACGTTTCCTCTGCGATGGAAAATGTGATTCGGATGTTGGTGCCGCGTCCAGCCGCACTGGCGAATGCGAAACGGCCCTGCGGCAGCGCCTGCGCTCGCTCGCGCATGTTCGCAAGGCCCATGCCCGGGCGCAATGGCGCATCGGCGCCGCGACCGTTGTCGGCCACGACCAGTCGCGCATCGGCAGCATCGCGATGCAGGCTTAACCCAACCTGGGTCGCGCCGCTGTGGCGCAGCACGTTGGCCAGCGCTTCGTCGACGATACGCAACAGGTTTTCTGCGGCGTTGGCGGATGGCACGGAAACATCGTCGAGTTGCAAATCCAGTGTTATCCCACTGGTCTGCGACCAGGTCTGCGCACGCGTGCGCAGGCGTTCGACAAACGGCAGCTCGGCATCGCCCGCGCGCAGTTCGTCGAGGATCTGTACCAATTCGTGCTGGATCTGCTGGCTCAGTGCCTGCGCCTGTTCCACGCGTCCGCTTTCCGGATGCTCTCCAATCTGGCGGCGCAAGGCCGCCAGTTGCAGGTTCAGCGCGAATGCCTGCTGCTTGACCGTGTCGTGCAGATCGCGCGCCAGGCGCTGGCGTTCGCTCAGTGCGGCAAGTTGCGCGCGCGAGCGCAGCAGATCCTTGAGCTGCAGCGCCATGTCGTCGAGCAGTGCGGACAGGCGCCCGAGCTCGTCGCCCGAGGTGTCGCCGATGCGATCGGAGAAATCGCCCTGGCTCCACGCCGTGGCCGCGCGCGCGACGCGATTGAGCCGGCGCGTGACCCAGGCGACGAGGAAGAACGACGACGCCAGTCCGAACACGAGCAGGTAGCCGAGCACGATCGGCCATTCCAGCGTGGTGTCGAACAGCAGGCGATGCCAGGGTACCGGCAGGCGCAGTTCCACGAGCAGGTAGCCGTCGAGCGATCCCGTGCCGGCGTGAATCGGCATTACTACACGGCGCACGCGGTAGGGAGAATCCGCTACGCGAACGAGTCTGCCCGCTTGAGCGACCATGCCGCGCCATGTGCTTGCGTCGGGAGCGGTGGTGGCGCCGGATTTCGGCGCAACGGCGAGCACGCGGCCGTCCGGCGCAAACACGGTCGCGGACAGCGGCGCGGATGAGAGTTCGGTGAGGATGTAGGAGTCCTGCGCGAGCAAATCGCCATGCGGACGTTGCAGGCGCAGCACCAGCGCCTCGCTCCACAAGTCGAGGTTGGCCGGCATGTTGGCTGTTTGCGACCAGCGCTGCCCGATATCGTTCGCAGCGATGCGCGTTGCTTCGACCAGTGAACCGCGCTCCACGCCGGCCATGAAACGATTGAATTCGAACGTGAGCAGGCCTGTTTCAACCAGCGCGAGGCATGGCAGCGACAGCAGCACGTAGAAAACGGTGAGCTTGACGATCAGTCCGCGCAGTTGCGGACGCAGCGGTTTCATGCGCGGGACGTAATGTGGGCCGGATGCGTAGGATAACGGCATCCGGCTGATTGCAGCGCAGCGTCAGAATTCGTATGAAAAGCCTGCGTACACCATCCGCCCCGGCGCCGGATCGATGCCGCCGGAGAAGAACACGCGCGAGTAGTAGCGCTTGTCGGTAAGGTTCGACACGCCGCCGAGCAGGCGCAGTTGCGGCAGCACCCAGTAGTCGGCGGAAAGATCGGCCACGGTGTACGACGGCACTTTCGCCGGAGTGAGGAACGGTGCGCCGGCGGTCGCGTTGCCGTCCGACCAATACTGGCTGGCTACCGAAACCGCGGACAACGCAACCTTCAGGTGCTTGTCCTCGCGGTAGGTGACGCCGGCGCGCGCCAGGTACTTTGGCGAGAACGCCGGCGTGTTGCCGATGTTGGTCGGGATGATGGTCCTGGTGAATTCGGCGTCGAGCAGAGTCAGGTTCGCGAACAGCGCCAAATGTTGCGACGTGTGCAGGTCGCGCGCCTGCAGGAAATCATAGGACACCTCGCCCTCGAAGCCGCGGCTGCGCGTGTCGCCGGTGTTGACGTTGATCGTGTTGCCGAGTGGCTGCCCCGCAACCTGCTGCGACTCGATGCGATCCTTGACGTTTACCTGGAACACGCTGACGTCATAGAACAGCCCGTGCAACGGGGTGCCGTGCACGCCGAGTTCGTAGTTGAGCACATGGGTCGGGCTCGGATCGTTCAACGGTCCGGAGTTGGTGCTGCCGAACGGCGAGGCGACATCGAAATAGCGCACCGGGCGCCAACCCTGCGAGATGTTGAAGTAGCTTTCGTTGAGATGGCCAAAATCATTGCCCACGCCGATGCCGAACAGCGGCACGTTATGGCTGACCGAGCGATCGACCAGGCCGCGATTGAGGAACGGCGGCTTGATCGTCTCGTCGATGTTGACCTGCTCGCGTTCAAGGCGCACTGACGGCACCACATGCCATTGGTTGGCGAAACGGAACACGTTTTCCGCGAACACGGCGCCGTAATTCGTCGAACGCGCCTGGCGCAGCTTCGCGCAATTGGTCTGCGGCGGCGTGGCGCAGGCAACGCCCGGGCGGGCGTATTGGTCCGAATCCAACCCGAATACATCCCATTGCCGGAACGGCGCGTCGGCGTGATACAGCGTGGTGCCGGCGGTGAACGCGTTGCCGCGGCCCCAGTGATGCACCATGCGCGCATCGATGCCGGTGAAACGGAATTGTTCGTCCTGCAAGGTCGTTGTGGTCGGCGCGGCGCCGCGATCCTGCGAACGCGAGGCCTGGTCCTGATAGCCCGTCCATGCCTTGACGAACAATTGCGTGTCCTCATCCAGATGGCGTTCGTGCGAGAGACTCAACACGTAGCGCTGCGTCCACAGCCGGTCGTAGGGCGTTGTGGTCTGGTCGGCATTGGCGGTGAATTGCGGATAGGTCAAAAGCCCCGGGCTGCCGGTATTCAAATCGTAGGCGTGGAAATCCAGCGCCGAATACGAGTCCTGGTCAGGCCGGTAGCCGATGTGCAGGTCCGCGCCGCTCAATTTCGCATCGCCGTTGCCGCGCTGGCCGTCGGTCGTGCGGTAATGCGCGTCGGCGAGGTAATCCCACTTGCCTTGCGTGCCGGAAACCTTGTTGAAAGTGGCGAACATACCATCGTTGCCAATGACATTTTCGGTGTAACCGGCCATCGGCAAAGGCGAAGGTTTGACACTGACGAGATTGATCGCCGGCGGCGGTTCCGGCCCGTACAGCAAGGACGATCCGCCGCGGATCATCTGCACCTGCGCAATCGTCTGCGGCAGCGGGAACACGTACAGCGTGGGGAAACCGATCCAGTCGCCTTCCAGCGGAATGCCGTCCTGGAACACGCCCACGTAT
>JAFEFD010000547.1 GCA_018240765.1 Pseudomonadota bacterium
TTTCCGATCCGCATGCCGAAGGACAAGGATGGCAAACCATCCGAAGAATGGGATGTCGTCAACCAGGCGTCGGCGCTGTGGACACGGCCCAAGGCGGAAATTAAAGACGAGGAATACCATGCGTTCTACAAGCACATCTCGCACGATTTCAACGATCCGCTGGCATGGACGCACAACCGCGTCGAGGGCAACCAGAATTTCACCTCGCTGCTGTACCTGCCGGAACAGGCGCCGTTCGACCTGATGCTGGGCGGGCGCGATGAGCGCAAGGGACTCAAGCTTTACGTCAAGCGCGTCTTCATCATGGATGCCGCCGAACAGTTGTTGCCGGCGTACCTGCGTTTCGTGCGCGGCGTGGTCGATTCCGACGACCTGCCGCTCAACGTCAGCCGCGAAATCCTGCAGCAGAACCGCAATCTCGAAAAACTCAAGTCCGCCTGTACGCGGCGCGTGCTCGACCTGCTCGACAAGTTGGCCAAAGACGAGCCGGAAAAATTCACCACATTCTGGAAGACGTTCGGCAACGTGCTCAAGGAAGGGTTGTCCGAGGACTTCGCGAACAAAGAACGCATCGCGAAACTCCTGCGTTTCGCCTCGACCAAGTCCGAAGGTGCCGCCCAGACCGTCTCATTCGACGACTACATTGGCCGCATGAAGGCAGGGCAGGAATCCATCTACTTCATCACCGCCGATGGCTACGCCGCCGCGAAAGGCTCGCCGCAACTCGAGGCCTTGAAAGCGAACGACGTCGAAGTAATGCTGATGGTCGACCGCATCGACGACTGGATGATGGGCTATCTCAACGAATACGCCGGCAAGAAGCTGCGCAACGTCGCCAAGGGCGATCTGGAACTGGACAAGCTCGGCGGTGCGAGCGCGGAAGCGCGCAAGGAAACCGAGAAAGCCGCCGAAGGCGTGGTGAAAAAATTGAAGGAACTGCTCGGCGAACGCGTGCGCGAGGTGCGCGTGTCGACGCGCCTGACGGATTCGCCGGCCTGCATCGTGCTCGACGAACACGACATGGGACTCGTCATGCAGCGCCTGCTCAAGCAGGCAGGGCAGGACGTGCCGACGTCGAAACCCGTGCTGGAAATCAATCCGGCGCACGCGCTGGTCAAACGCATCGAAACCGATTCCGCACATGCCGCGGATCTGGCCTTGTTGCTGCTCGAGCAGGCGCAACTGCTCGAAGGCGTGGCGTTGGAGGATCCGGCTGCTTACGTGCGTCGCGTGAACGCGCTGTTGGAGGCGTGACTCAAGCCTGAGCGCCAACGCCAATTGCCTGGTGCTCTGCTCACAATTCCTCCGAACCCGGCCAGAGCAACGGCTTCACGGCCGGACTGCTTCGCGCACGGCCTCGATCACGGCATCCGGACGGTCGATTTGGACGTCGTGCGAGGAATGCGCGATGGGAATGATCTTGCCATGAGTGGATGTCGTGGCGATGGCCTGCTGCGTCTTTAGCCGCGCCTGTTCCATCGCCTTGCGGTATTCCGGTGGCACGTCTTCGAAAGGTGTATCGGGTTGCAGGATCAGCAGCGGGATCGCGCCATGCGTTTCCGACGTTGACACCGGCTTGGTGTACAGATCGGCGTTGGTTTCCGCGATCGAGATGATCGTCTGCCAGAACGCCGGCCGCAGCTTGTTCGCGTGCATCGCTGCGTTGAGCCTGGCACTGAACTGCGGATTGGGTGGGCGCAGGCAGTTGCTGAATTCCGGTAGCTGTGCATCGAGCTTTCCGGCTCCGGCTCCCATTTTGCAATTTCGCACCGCGGCCAGCATCTCGCCGCGTTGCGCAGCGTCGGCCCTTTCGAAGTCGGGCGAAAACTCGCCGACATCTTGCGGTGGTGGATCAAGCAGCACGAGTGCGGCAACTTCGCGCGCGTGTTTGTCTGCGAAACGCCGCACGATGTTTGTGCCGTAGGAGTGGCCGACCAGAACCACCGGTGTCGCGATGTGGGCCGCACGAATCAGCGCGGCGAGATCCTCTGCATTGGTGTCGACGTTGCGCGGCAACGGGCCGCCATCGCTGAACCCGGTGCCGGCGCGATCTCGTGGCCGGCGCGTTCGCAATGTTCATCTAACGCGCCGTTGCCGCGTCGCTGCGAGCTACTTCAATCCCAATGCCTTGGCCACGCCGGCGCCATAGGCTTTGTCGGCCTTGGTGCAATTGGCGACGTGACGGCGCTTGACCGCATCCGGCGCATCGCCCATCGCGCGTGCGGTGTTGTCGAACAGCGCCTGTTTCTGCTTCGCGTTCATCAGCCGGAACAGATTGCCGGGTTGCGTGTAGTAATCGTCATCGTCTTCGCGAAAGTTCCAGTGGTCGGCGACTCCTTCGATTGCCAGCGGTGGTTCGCTGAAATCCGGCTGTTCCTGCCACTCGCCATAACTGTTCGGCTCGTAGGCGAGTGTGCCGCCATGGTTGCCGTCCACGCGCATCTGCCCATCGCGATGGAAACTGTGGACCGGACAACGCGGTGCGTTGACCGGAATCTGATGGTGATTCACGCCGAGGCGATAGCGCTGCGCATCGCCATACGAGAACAGACGCGCCTGCAGCATCTTGTCCGGCGAGAAACCGATGCCCGGAACCACTGCGGCAGGATTGAACGCGCTCTGCTCAACCTCGGCGAAGAAGTTTTCCGGGTTCTTGTTCAGCTCCCACACGCCCACCTCGATCAGGGGATAGTCCTTGTGTGGCCATACCTTGGTGAGATCGAACGGATGGTATGGAACCTTCGCGGCGTCCTTCTCCGGCATGATCTGTACGCATAGTTTCCACTTCGGAAAATCGCCGCGTTCGATCGCATCGAACAGGTCGCGCTGGTTCGATTCACGATCTTTGCCGATGATCGCTTCAGCCTCGGCATCGGTCAGATTCCTGATGCCTTGCTGGCAGACGTGGTGGAACTTGACCCAGAAGCGCTCATTCTTCGCATTGATGAAGCTGAAGGTGTGCGAGCCGAAGCCGTGCATGTGCCTGTAGCTGGCAGGAATCCCGCGATCGCTCATCACGATGGTGACCTGGTGCAGCGCCTCGGGCAGCGAGCTCCAGAAGTCCCAGTTGTTGCGGGCGCTGCGCAGGTTCGTGCGCGGATCGCGTTTCACCGCATGGTTCAAGTCGGGGAATTTGAGTGGGTCGCGGAAGAAGAACACCGGGGTATTGTTGCCGACCAGATCCCAGTTGCCTTCCTCGGTGTAAAACTTCAGCGCAAAGCCGCGGATGTCGCGTTCGGCATCGGCCGCGCCGCGCTCGCCGGCGACGGTGGTGAAGCGTGCGAACAGTTCCGTCTTCTTGCCGACCTTGGAGAAAATCTTCGCGCGCGTGTATTTCGTGATGTCGCGCGTCACCGTGAACGTGCCGTATGCGCCCGAACCTTTCGCATGCATGCGCCGTTCAGGGATTACCTCGCGGTCGAAGTGGGCGAGTTTCTCCAGCAGCCACACATCCTGCAGCAGGGCCGGGCCGCGTGGGCCGGCAGTCAGGATGTTCTGGTTATCGGGTACCGGCGCGCCGGCAGCTGTGGTGAGGCGAGGTTTGGTTGACTTGGCCATGGCGCGCTCTCCTGCGGTGGGAGTAAACAGGGTAGGCCGTGGCGGTGCCAAAGCAAAGTGGATTGTTTCAATTCCAGCGATAGGCGCGCCCTATGCGGTTTCCGACCTGCAGCAACTGCGAACGCGGTAGTGGCAGGCACCGTCGCCTGCCTCAGCGTTCGCGCAATGCCGAACGCAATCGGTACAGGGCTTCCAGCGCCTCCTTCGGCGTCATCGCATCCGGATCGAGTTCGCGCAGCGCGAGTTCGGCAGCGGATGGAGCTGGTGGTGCGAACAATCCCATTTGTGGCGGAGCGTCGGCCGGGGCGGCTGAAATCCTCGGGCGTTCCACGGCGGCGTGTCGCTGTTCCAGCGTCGCGAGATGGCGGCGTGCGTCGGCGATCACGGATTTCGGCACGCCGGCGAGCGCTGCGACGTGCAGGCCGAAGCTGCGGCTGGCAGGGCCATCCTTGACTGCATGCATGAAGACGAGATCATCCCCGTATTCGACGGCATCCAGATGCACGTTGGCGATGCCGGAATACTGCGCGGCGAGGTCGGTCAGTTCGAAGTAATGCGTGGCGAACAACGTGAATGCGCGATTGTGCGTGGCCAGTTGCACGGCGCAAGCCTGCGCGAGCGCGAGGCCATCGTAGGTACTGGTGCCGCGGCCGATCTCGTCCATCAGCACCAGGGAATGCTTTGTCGCATTGTGCAGAATATTCGCGGTTTCGCTCATCTCGACCATGAATGTCGATTGCCCGCGCGACAGATCGTCGCCGGCGCCGATGCGGGTGAAGATGCGATCGATCGGCCCGATCGTCGCTGCGTCCGCGGGCACGAAACTGCCGATGTGGGCGAGCAACACGATCAGCGCGCATTGGCGCATGTAAGTTGATTTGCCGCCCATGTTCGGGCCGGTGATGACGAGCATGCGGCGGTTGTCGTCGAGCGCGAGATCGTTCGGTTCGAACGGCTCGCTGCGCACGCGTTCGACGACCGGATGGCGTCCGCGCACGATGAGGATGCCTTCCGCGTCGGTCAGCGCCGGCGCTTTCCAGTTCAGCGCATCGGCGCGCTCGGCCAGGTTTGCGAGTACATCGAGTTCGGCGACCGCGGCGGCGGCGCGCTTGAGCGGTTCGAGGCGCGCGCCGAGGAAACCCAGCAGGCCGTCGTAGAGCGCACGTTCACGCATCAGCGCGCGCTCACGCGCGGACAGCACCTTGTCCTCGAATGTTTTCAGTTCTTCGGTGATATAGCGCTCTGCGCCTTTCAACGTCTGCCGCCGCGTGTAGTGCGTTGGTGCTTTTTCGGATTGCCCCTTGCTGATCTCGATGAAGTAGCCATGCACGCTGTTGTAGCCGACCTTCAACGTCGGAATGCCGGTCGCGGCCTTTTCGCGCGCTTCCAGATCGACAAGGAACTGGTCGGCGTTCGTCGACAACGTGCGCAGCTCGTCGAGTTCGGCGTCGAAACCCGCCTGGATGACGCCGCCGTCTCGCAGCAAGGCCGGCGGTTGCTCGAGGATGGCGTTCGCCAGATGTTGTGCGGTGTCGGCATGTTCGCCGATGCGTTCCAGCAATTCCTCTATCAACGGCGAGTCACAGTGCGCAAGTGCTTGCCGCAATTGTGATGTAGCCAAAAGCCCATCGCGCAGCGTCGACAGATCGCGCGGACGCGCGCTGCGCAGCGCCACGCGCGCGAGGATGCGTTCCAGATCGCCAATGCCGCGCAACACGTCGCGCAAGTTTTCGAAGCGGCGTAGTTCGATCAAGCTCTCGATGGCCTGATAACGGCGGCGCAACGTCGCGTGATCGCGCAGCGGCCGGTGCAACCAGCGCCGCAACGTGCGCGCGCCCATCGGCGTCACGGTTTCGTCGAGTACGCCGAGCAGGGTGTTGCGCACGTCACCGGAAGGATGCGTGTCGAGTTCGAGATTGCGCCTTGTGGCCGCGTCCAACGCGATCGTTTCGCTTGCGTTCTCGACCGCAAGGCCCGACAGATGCGGCAGCGCGGATTTCTGCGTTTCCTCGACATAACCAAGCAACGCGCCTGCCGCTGCAACGGCCAGCGGCAAATGTTCGCAGCCGAAGCCGGACAGGTCGCGCACCTTGAAGAATGCGCACAATTGTCGCCGCGCGGTTTCGGCGTCGAAATGCCAGGGCGGTCGTTTGCGCAGGCCGGGCAGGGCAGCGATGACCGCGGGCCAGGCAATGTCCTCGCCGACTAGCGTTTCCGCCGGAGCAAGCCGCGCAAGTTCCGATGCCAGCGCTTCGGCGTCGGCGACCTCGCTCAGAAGAAAGCGCCCGCCGGCGAGGTCGATCCACGCCAGTCCGTATGTGCTTTTTCCCGCCGCGATGGCGAGCAGCAAATTGTCGCGGCGCTCCTCGAGCAAGGCTTCATCGGTCACCGTGCCGGGCGTCACCACGCGCACGATGCGGCGCTCGACCAGACCTTTCGCCAGCGCCGGATCGCCGATCTGCTCGC
>JAFEFD010000548.1 GCA_018240765.1 Pseudomonadota bacterium
AAGCCCTGGAACACGAATCCGGTGTGTTGCAGGCGGAAGCGTTCGAGTTCCGTGCGCGACAATTTCCACAATTCTTCGCCGAGCGCGAACACGCGGCCGCGATCCGGGCGCAGCAGACCGGACAAGATCGCGAGCAGCGTGCTTTTGCCGGAACCCGACGGCCCGAGTACGAGCGCCAGTTCGCGTTCTTCCAGCGCGATCGACAGGCCATCGAGCACGGACGTGCCGATCTTGCCCGTGGTGTAGGCCTTGGCGATGTCGTCGGCGGCGAGAGCGTGAGTCGTGGCCATCGGATTAACGCAGCAGGTTGGCCGGTTCCAGGTGCGCGATCGTGCGCACCGCCATCGCGCCGGAAACCAGCGCAATCGTCAAAACGAGAATGCCGCAGCCGATCGCGGCAGTGGCATCGAATGCGACCGGGACGTTCTGGCTGTGTGCCAGCAGCATCAACGCGGCGCTGACCACGGCGCCGGCGACGATGCCGAAACTGCCGACGATCAGGGCCTGCTCCAGCACGACGCGGCGCAACGCGCCGTGGCCGGCGCCGAGCGCGTTGAGCATTGCGTATTCGCGCACGTGGCTGGCCACCGCCGCCATCAGGGTCTGGCTGGTGATGACGGTGCCGACGAGAAAGACGATGAAGGTGAAGAACACGAAACCCAGGCCTGCGCCGGTTTCGAACATCCAGTAGTTCGCCGCGGTGTGCGCGAACTCGGCTTTGGTCCACACCGTGAAACGGCGTTGCGGCCAGGCCTTCTCGATGCGGTCACGCACCGCGTCCGCATTCGCGCCGGGCCGCAACTTGGCGACGTAGTACGCGACGCGATCGGTCATGGTCGGGTCGCTGTTCAGGCGCCGCGCGGTGGAAATCGAGGTCACGATGTTGACGCCGCCGAGCGCGCGCAAGCCGTTGCAGGCAGCGACGATTTTCACGTGGTGTCCGTTCAACGTGGCGCTGCCGCCGATCGCAAGTCCCAGCTTGGGCAGATCGGCGGCGTCGACGATGACGCTGTCGGGCTCGAGCAGCGACGCCCGCGTCGCCGGCGGAATGGCCTGGGTGAACATCAGGCCATCCGGCGACGGATCGATGCCGGAAACAAACACCGACAGACTGCCGTGACTGGCCGGGCCGCGCCAGTCGCCGTCGATCCAGTAGAACGGTTCCACGCGCGTCACCGCCGCATCCATGCGCAGCGCCATTTCGGTGTCGCGCGGAATCGGCCGGCCGAGTTCGATCGTCTGCGTGCCCGGATAACCGGCCCACAGGTCGGCCGACGACTTGCTGACATACACGCTGGCGCTGTCGAAGATGCCGAACATCAGCGCCGCCTGCATCAGCAGCAGCAGGCCCGAGAACGCGACCGCGAGCGCGGCCGGCAGGAACTTGCGCCATTCGTAGAACAGGGTCTTGCGGGCGAGCGCGACGACGCTCATTGCATGACCAGCGGGGGCAGGGCGCCGCCGAGGGACTTGTACACGGCGATGAAGGCAATCGCGGCATCGCGCTGCGCGACCGATGCCTGCAATTGCGCCTGTGCCTGGGCTATGGACGACTGCACGTCGTCGGATTTGTCGGCAAGTCCGATGCGCTGCAGCTTGTCCGCGCGCGCCTTCGCGTCGTTGGCCAACGCAAGTTGCACGTGCGCGGCAGCAGCGCGCGCGTGGTCGCGTTGCCACTGCGCCAGCGCGCTTTCGGCTTCGGCCACGCCTTCGAGCACGGCCTGGCGATAGCCGAGCACGGCGGCCTGCAACTGCGCATCACGCGCGGTCACGGTATCGCGGCGCGCGCCCCAGTCGAACAGCGGAATATCGATCATCGGGCCGGCCGATGGAACGGCCTTGTTCGGATGGTCCAGGTCGCCGTTCACGCGCGTGGCCGAGATCAGGGTGCCGCCGAGACCGAGCTTGGGCCACAGGTCGGCGCGCGCGATGCCCAGTTCGCCAGTCGCGTTCAGCACTTCAAGTTCGGCTACGCGGATTTCGGGCCGCGTACGCAGCAAGTTGGCGGGCGCTTGCGTGAATTGCACGTCGCGCAAACTCGGCTGCGGACCCGGCGCCTGGAGACTGGCATCGGGTTGCGCTTGCGCCAGCAGCACGTCCAGCGCCTGCTGCGCCTGCGCGATCGCTGCGGCGGGCTCGGCAGCATCGGCGCGCGCGCGCGCCAGTTCGCCCGCGGCCTTGTCGACGTCGTCGCGCGACGCCAACTTCAGGCGCAGGCGCACCTGGGTCAATTCCAGGACCTGTTCGCGCAGGGCGACGATGCGATCGAACTGGGCGGCACGCGTTTGCGCGGCGCGCAGATCGACATAGTTGCGCGCGACTTCCGCGGTGATGCTGACGCGAACTGCCGAGATTTGCGTCGCGGCCGTTTGTGCGTCGGCGGCGGCGACGCGCGCGGTACCGGCGCCGCGGCCGAACAGCGGCAGTTCCCACTGCGCATCGAAACCGACTTCGTAATAGCTGGTTGTTGCGGCGGGATCCGGTTGCGAGAACGTGCGGAAGCTCAATTGCGGTGCGAACTGGGTGCCGGCCAGGTGTTCGCGCGCGCGCGCCGCGCGCATGCGAAGTTGCGCCTGTTGCAAGGTCAGATTTTGTTCCAGCGCACGCTGGATCAGCGCGTCGAGCTGCGCGTCGTCGAACGCCTTCCACCACGAATCCAGGTTCGGTTCGGGACCGAGTTTTGCCGATTCCGATGGAGCATTGTGCCAATGCGCAGGCAGGTCGGCGTGCAGGTCGGGCAGCGGCGTGCTCACCGCGCATGCAGCCAGCAACGCGCACGCGGCACTGGCGAACACGAGTCGCAGATGCGCGATCATGCGCGGGCCTCGCGCGGTGCGCGCGCCAGCAGCGCGTAAACCGCCGGCATCAGGATCAGTACGATCGGCACCGCTGCGATCAGCCCGGCGACGATCGCGATAGCCAGCGGTTGCTGCATTGACGCGCCGGCGCCGATGCCGAGTGCGAGCGGCGACAGGGCAAGGATCGCGATCAGGGACGTCATCAGGATCGGGCGCATGCGCATGGTGCCCGCCTCGATCAACGCGCCCAGATCGGGCCGGCGCGTGAAGTCGATCTCGGCGAAATAGAAGATCGCGATTTCGGTGACGATGCCAAGGATCATGGTCAGGCCCATGATCGAGGACAGGTCCAGTTCGGTATTCGTCAGCCACAGGCCGGCGAAGACTCCCGCAAGAGAACAAAATGTCGCAATCAGGATGCTTGCGACCACGGCGATGTTTTCGTACAGGAACATGAGCAAGGTGATGATGAGCAACAAAGCGCCCGCGAACACCATCGCCATCGCGCGGAACGAGTCCTGCTGCTGGCCGTACAGGCCGCCGTACTCGATCTGCACGCCGACCGGCAATTTCATTTTCGTCACGCTGGCTTTCACATCATTCATCGCCGATCCCAGATCACGTGCTTCCAGCCGCGCCGTTACCGCCACCATCGGCCGCTGGTCCTCGCGGTTGGCCTCGGCCTGGCCTTGCGCGATCGAAACATCCGCGACCCGGCCCAGCGGCACCACATGGCCATCCGCCGCGCGCAACGGCAGCGCGTCAAGTTGACCGATGCGCGAGCGCAGATCCGCTGGCGTCCATACGCGGATGCGGATCAATTTTTCGCCAAGCCGGATCGTTCCGGCGAGGCTGCCGCCCAGTTCGGTTTCGAGCTGGCGCGTCACCGCATCCGGATCGAGCCCGTCGATGGCCGCGCGCACGCGATCCACGCGCACATCGATGGCGTCGCCGGCGATCTTGACTCCATCGAAAACCTCGACCACGCCGGGTATTTTAGCAATGGATGCGGCGACTTTGGCCGCCGTGTCGCGATCGACCGCCGGATCCTGGCCAAAAACCTTGACTTCGATGGGCTGCGGCGTGGCCACCAGATCACCGACCAGGTCTTCCATCAACTGCGCGGTTTCGATGCGCAGGCCCGGCACCTGCGCGGCGATTTTCGCGCGCACCTCGCTCATCACGTCTTCGATGCCGCGCCGCGGCGGTGGCTTCAGGTGCACGAAGAAATCGCCCTCGTTCGCTTCGGTCAGGCCGCCGCCGAGCTGCAATCCGGTGCGGCGCGAATAATTGTCGACTTCGGGCGTGGCCTTGATGATGGCCTCGACCTGGCGCAGCAGGCGGTCGGTTTCGGTCAGTGAAGTCCCCGGCGGACTGACGTAGTCGATGACGAAACCGCCTTCGTCCATGTGCGGCATGAAACCGGTGCCCAGGCGCCAGTAGCACAAGGCCGCGACGACGATGCATGCCCCGATCACGGGCAGCGTCCAGCGCGGGTGCGTGAGTGCGCGACGCATGCGCTGCGCATAGCTTCGTTGCGCTCCGGCAATCCAGCGATCGGCGTGTTCCATGCGTTGCGCGTCGGTTACGCGAATCAGGCGCGCGGCGACCAGCGGCAGGGCGAGTGCGGCCAGCGCCCACGAAACCGCCAGTCCACAGGCCATGGTCAGCGCCAGCGCCTTGAAGAATCCGCCGGCGACGCCGCCGAGGAAGGCGAGCGGCGCGAACACCACGATGGTGGCGAGCGAGGAGCCGGTGAGCGGCCGCAGCATTTCCTGCGCGGCGCGCAGCACGGTCGCATCGTCCGCTGCGCGTTGCGCGCCGGCGCGACGCATGATGTGCTCGATCATCACCACCGCATCGTCGACGATCAATCCGACCGCCGCGGCCATGCCGCCGAGGGTCATGATGTTGAAGCTCATGCCGAACACGTCCAGCAGCAGCACGGTAATCGCGATCACGATCGGCAGGACCAAGGCGGTGATCACGGTAACGCGCGCGCTGCGCAGGAATCCGAACAGGATCAGGGCGGCGAACAGAGCGCCGATGATGATCGCGTCGCGCACGCTCGCGGCGGATGCGACGATCAGATCGGACTGGTCGTAGTAGGTGCCGATGCGAAGGTCAGCCGGAATCTGCGCGCGCAGGCCGGCCAGGCGCGCGCGCACGTCCTTGACCAAGTTCACCGTGTTGGCGCCGCGCTGCTGGCGGATATTGATCAGCACCGCGTCGCCGCCGTTTGCGGTCACACGCGTCCACTCCGGTTGCTGGCCCAGTTGCACGCTGCCGAGGTCGCCGACCGTCGTCGGCTGGCCGTTCACGGTCTTGACCACGGTGTGGCCGACGTCGTCGATGTCGTGCAGACGCGTATCGGCGATGGTCAGGAACAGGCGATAGCGATCCTCGATGCGGCCGACCGCAGCGACTGTGTTGCCGGCGTTGAGCGCCTGCATCACATCGGCGGCGGCGAGTCCGTAGGCGCGCAGCTTGGCCGGATCGAGCATCACCTGAAACTCGGCGCTGCGTCCGCCGAGGATCTCGATCGCGGCAACGCCGTGCACAGCGCTCAATGCGGGCGCGAGTTCCAGCGTGGCGAAATCGCGCAAGGCCACGGCGCCGCGCGTGGGCGAGGTGAGGGTGAGGCCGAGCACGGGAAACACGGTCGGATCGCGGCGCTGCGCATCGAACGACACGCCTGGCGGCAGCGATGGCAGCGCGCCGTTCATCGCCGCCTGGACTTGCAGCAGCGCCTGCGCCATGTTCGCGTTCCACGGAAATGTCAGCGCGATCTCGGACGAGCCGCGGCTCGTGGTCGAACGCACGCGTTCGACGTCGGGCACGCCGCGCAGCACGCGTTCGAGCGGACGCGTGATTTCGGCTTCCATGCGTTCGATCGGGCGGTCGCCGGCGTCGATGGCGATCACCAAGCGCGGAAAATCCATGTTCGGAAACAGGCCGACCGGCAGGTTCCATGCCGCGGTGATGCCGCCAGCGGCGAGGATCAGGATCAGCAGCAGCAGCGAGCGCTGATGCCGGATCAGCCACGCGCCGGTCATCGCGCCTTCACTGCCATGCCGTCTTCGAGCTCGTAATTACCGAGCGTGACCACGGATTCGCCGGCGGCAAGGCCGGATTTGATTTCGATGAGCTCGCCATCGTCGACACCAACATCGACCGCGCGCCGCACGGCCTTGCCGGACTGCACCACGAACACGTAGGCTTTGTCGCCCTGCCAGAGCACGGCCGCGCGGGGTACGCCGAGTACGGGCTTGCCGGATCCGGTTTCGATCTGTGCGCTGACCGCCGAGCCGGGCGTCAATCGCGCCGCGTCAACGGGTTTGGCAACGACCGGAATCAGACGCGTCTGCGCATCGATTTGACTGCCGACGCGTTCGACGCTTGCGGTGAATTGCGCCGCGCCATCCTGCAACAAGTGGAATCTCACGGTCGCGCCGGTGCGAACCTGCGCGATTGCCGACGGTTCGACACCCAGTTCCAGACGCAAGCCGGCCGTGTCGCCGATATGCGCGAATACGGTGTCGGCGGCGATGACGTCGCCACTGTGCGCGGCGATATCCGCGACCACGCCATCGTGTTCGGCGCGCAAGTTGTGCTCGCCAAGGCCGCCGAAGCGCGCGCGCGCAGATGCCAGCGCGGCATCGGCATTGTGCGCGGCCTGTTCGGCGGCGGCCAGATCCGTATTCGTCGCCAGATGCTGATCGAACAATTCGCGCGTGCGCACCAGTTGCGAGCGCGCGAATTGCGCATCGTTGTTGGCGCGCTGCAATTCCAGCGCGGACGCCGCCGTCGGTTGCAGCGCGAGCAGGGCATCGCCCTTGCGCACGGCTTGTCCGGCAACCACGTCGACTTTCACCACGCGCGCCTGGTACGGCACCGACAGGGTTTGCAGCGCGTCGGCCGAGAAAGCGATCGTGCCGAAGGCGGTGAGGTATTCGCGCATTGGCGCCAGCGTGGCCGGTGCCACGTGGACGGTTGCGATTGTGGCGACTTGCGGCGTGGTGTCGTCTTCGTCCGCATTCGCGAATTGCGGGGCAATCACGGCAAGCGCGCAGGCGCACGCGGCG
>JAFEFD010000549.1 GCA_018240765.1 Pseudomonadota bacterium
AACGGATCTGCGAAAAATCAGTCGGCAAGGTCGCCAAGGCGCTCGCGCAGCGGCGCACATTGCACGGCGTAACGTTGCCATTCGCGCATGGCGCGATCGTGCATCGGTTCACGCACCTGCGCGGCGCTCAACGTGGCAACGGCATTGCGATTGCCGGATGGCTGCAGGCATTCCGGTGCGAATGGCAAATCGCAAAACTCAAGTGCGCGGCGGGCCACGGTTTCGGTATTGGTTACCAGTTGCGCGTAATCGACGTCGAGAATGCGTCCCGGCAGCACCCTATGCCAGTGCGCGAGCGTGCGCCGGTAATCGCGGTAATGCGCCGCCAGCGTATCGAAGGCATAGCTGTAGGCATAACCGGCGCCGAAATAGGCGCGGTAGTTCGAGAAACACACGTCCATCGCCGGCCGCCGTATATGCAGGATGCGCGCTTGCGGCAATGCGCGCGCGATGAAGCCGGCCTGCACCCAGTTGATCGGCAGCTTGTCGATGAAATAGCGCTTGCCGTTCGCGCGCCAGCGCGTCTGCGCGAGGTAACGTTGGCCGAGCGCGGCATAGTCCAGGTTTGCCGCACGATCGAGAATGACGTCATCGATCGGCTGGCTGCTGAAATGGTCGGCGGCCCAGCGCAGGGCACGGGCGAAGTCGCCCAGCTCGCCAGCCGATTCAACTTGTGGATGCGCGCCGAGCAGGCGATCAAGCAGGGTCGTTCCGGAGCGCGGCATGCCGATGATGAAAATCGGTGTCGGCACGGGGCCGGGATCGGCCGCAGCACCGGGCTTCGATACAAAATCTGCACCGATCAAACCGAGCAGGCGATCGATGCGCGCGGATTCGGCGGCGGCATCATAAGGATAGCGCTGCGCCATGATCGCTGCGCCTTGCGTCAGCGCGGCCCATGCATTTGCGTGGTCGCCCAGATCGTCCAGTTCCTTGTACAGGGCGTAGGCAAAGGCAGCCTGGTTCTCGCTGCCGGGATCCGCACCGGCAATGCGCTGGCGCAAATCGGCTATGTGATTGCTGGCCGCGGTCTGCTTGCGCACCCGTGCACGGGTGACGGCCGCGCGGCCGTATTGCGTACCCATGGCAAGACAGGCATCCAACTCGCGTTCGGCCTCGATCATGCGCCCGTTGAACAGCAACTGCACGCCCCGCGTAAAGCGAAAGTCCGCACTGTCGTGACCCAGGCCACGCGCACGATCAAGCAAGAACATGGCCGCTTCGTGCTCGCCCAGCATCTGGCGGATGCCGGCGAGCTGGGCCAGCACGGCACCCTGCGTGCAATCGGCGATCGCGCGATCATCCAGACAGGCGCGCGCTGCAACCACCTCGCCGACTTGCAACAAGGCATTGATGGTGCGCGTCAGCGTTGGAATGTCGCCATGTATTTGCGCTGCACCGAGCACGGCGTGGCGCGCGCAATCACGATAGCGATCTTGTGCAAAGAGTAGGGAAGCCAGCAGCAGGTGTGCTTCACCATCATCCGGGTTCTTCTGCAGCAAGGACTCGAGTGCAATCTTTGCGGCATCCTTCTGGCCAGTGGCTTGGTAGTGCCGGACTCGCGCCCACTGGCGCTCGCTACCCATCGCGTCAGGCGCTTTGCAGCAACGAAATATCCGCCACCTGCAGGAACAGTCGGCGCAGGCCGGCGAGCAGGGCGATTCGGTTGCGACGCTTGGCTGCATCCTCGGCCATCACCATGACGCCTTCAAAAAAGGCATCGACCGGTGCGCGCAGGGCGGCCAGTGCCCGCAGCATGTCGACGTAGCGATTGGCTTGCGCCAGTGGCGCGATCGCGGTGACCGCGTGTTCGATGTGTTCGTGCAGTTCGCGTTCCGCGCCGGCATCGAGCAAGGCGGGATCCACGCGTCCGCCGACATCGTCCGCGGCCTGCTTGAGGATATTGCCGATGCGCTTGTTCGCCGCAGCCAGTGCAGCGGCTTCCGGCAGCTTGGCGAATTCGGCCACGGCGCGCAGGCGACGGTCGAAGTCGGGCAGGGTCTCCGGATCGACTGCGCGCACGGCGTCGAACTGATCGGCGCCGAAGCCCTGCTCGGCGTAGTAACCGCGCAGGCGCTCAAAGATGAAATCCAGCAGCGCGTCGGTCAGGTTCTGCTTGTTGTCGGCCTGCGCTGATTTGGCGGCGGCCTTGGAATCCTTGGGTGGCGCGATGGCAGGCAGTAATTCCACGGCCTCGCGCAGCACGGCTTCCAGGTCCAGCTCGAATTGTCCTTCGATCAACGTGCGTGCCAGACCAAGCCCGGCACGGCGCAGCGCAAACGGATCCTTGCTGCCGGAAGGCTTGCCGCCGACGGTGAAAATGCCAGCGAGCGTGTCGAGCCGTTCGGCGATCGCCAACACCTGCGCGATCCTGCCCTGCGCAATGCCATCACCGGCAAAACGCGGGCGGTAGAATTCGTCCAGTGCCGTTGCAACGTCTGCATTTTCGCCATCGGCCGTGGCGTAGTAACGCCCCATCACGCCCTGCAACTCGGGAAACTCACCGACCATGCGCGTGAGCAAATCGCACTTGCTCAATGCCGCCGCGCGCGTGGCCAGTGCCGCATCGACGCCGCTGCGATTGGCGATGACCCGCGCGAGCTCCGCCACGCGCACGCATTTGTCCCAGACACTGCCGAGTTGCTGCTGGTACGTCACCGACTTCAATGCTTCCTGATGTGCGGCGAGCGATGTCTTGCGGTCTTCGTCGTAAAAGAACTTGGCGTCGGCGAAGCGCGGGCGGATCACGCGCTCGTAACCCTTGCGGATTTCGGACGGATCCTTCGATTCGATATTGGCGACACCGATGAAATGCTCGGTGAGCTTCCCGGTCGCATCAAATACGGGAACGAATTTCTGGTTCGTCTCCATGGTCGTGATCAAGGCTTCCTGCGGCACCGCGAGGAATTCGCGCTCGAACGCGCAGGCGACGGCGTATGGCCATTCGACGAGGTTTGAAATCTCGTCGCGCAGTGGGTCCGAGAGCCGCGGCGTGCCGCCGGTCGCCTGTGCAGCGCGTGCCACTTCGGAGGTTACGCGCGCGCGTCGCTCGGCGGGATCTACCAGAACTTTTGCTGCACGCAGCGAATCGACGTAGGCCCGCGCATCGGCGATGGCCACGGCTTGCGGATGCATGAAACGATGCCCGCGCGATTCGCGTCCGGATTTGATGCCGAAGATTTCCGCATCGACAACGCTGCTACCGTGCAGAATCACCAGCCAATGCACGGGCCGCACGAAAGCGAAATCGTGGTCGCCCCAGCGCATGGGTTTGGGAATTGGCAGCGCCTTCAGTGCTTCAGCGACGATGTCCTGCATCAGCGCCGCAGTCGGCTGACCGGGTTTTTCGCTGCGCGCGACGAAACGCTCGCCCTTGGCGTCGCTCGTGCGCTGCAAGTCTTCGACGGTGATGCCGTTCTTCGCGGCGAATCCGCGCAGCGCCGGCGTTGGCGTGCCATCCGCGTCGAGGCCGATGTTGAGATAAGGCCCCAGCACTTCGGATTTCTGCGCCGGCTGCATCGTGGCAACGCCGGGAACCAGAACGGCGAGTCGTCGCGGTGAGTTGTAGGTTTTCGCGTTGGCGACTTCGGCGTCGATGCCGCGCTTGGCCAGTCCTTCGCAAATGCCCTTGGCGAATGCGGCGGTGAGTTCGTCCAGCGCCTTCGGTGGAAGTTCCTCGGTGCCGATTTCAACAAGCAGCGGCTTCAGCTCAGACATGCGCCGCCTCCTTGTCTGCACGCAACTTTTCGCGCTTGGCAACGTAGGCCTCGGCCACCGCACGCGCGATCGTGCGCACGCGCAGGATGTAGCGCTGGCGTTCGGTCACGCTGATCGCGCGGCGTGCATCGAGCAGGTTGAAGCTGTGCGAAGCCTTGCAGACTTGGTCGTAGGCCGGTAGTGGCAGGCCGAGTTCGACAAGTTTTTTGGCCTCGCCTTCACACACATCGAACCAGTGCAGCAGTTCGGGCACGTTCGCGTACTCGAAGTTGTAGGTGCTCTGTTCGACCTCGTTCTGATGGAACACGTCGCCGTATCTGACCATTCCGTGCGGCGCCACCGTCCAGACAAGATCGTAGACGTTATCAACATTTTGCAGGTACATTGCCAGACGTTCGAGGCCGTAAGTGATCTCGCCCGTCACCGGCCTGCACTCCAGTCCGCCGGCCTGCTGGAAATAGGTGAACTGGGTCACCTCCATGCCGTTGAGCCACACTTCCCACCCCAGGCCCCAGGCGCCAAGCGTCGGCGATTCCCAGTTGTCCTCGACCAGGCGCAGGTCGTGGACGAGCGGATCGATGCCCAGCGCCTTGAGCGAGCCGAAATACAAATCCAGGATGTTGTCGGGATTGGGCTTCATCACGACCTGATACTGGTAGTAATGCTGCAGGCGGTTCGGATTTTCGCCATAGCGCCCATCTGTGGGACGGCGCGAGGGTTGCACATAGGCCGCGGCCCACGGTTCCGGTCCCAGCGCGCGCAGGAAGGTGGCCGGATGAAACGTACCCGCACCGACTTCCGTGTCGAGCGGCTGGATCAACGCGCAGCCTTGTTCCGCCCAGTAGCGGTTCAGGGTCTGGATCACGTCCTGGAAAGTCGGGCCCGGCATGGAATACGGCTCGTTGCGCAAAGCGCGTTAGTATAAGCGGTGCAGGGCTGGATTTTAGAGAAGGTAGCGCATGGCGACAGTACCGCAACGCCCGAAATTCGAAGTTCCGGAAGCGCCGCCGCTGGGCCTGCATCGGCGCCTGGATCTCGACGCCGTGCTCGGGGCGCTCAGGCACGACGGCATGATCACCGAGGCCGACCTGCTCAAGACGCGCGCCGACGGTCGCAGCGCGCGTGGCAAACTGGAACTTCACCCGATCGCGCTGATCGCGAACCAGAAGCTGACCAATCAGCTGGACAAGAAACCGCTGAGTCTGGAAGTGCTTACGTTATGGCTGGCCGAGAAAGCGAATCTGCCGTATCTGAAGATCGACCCAATGAAGATCGACGCAGCCGCGGTGACCCAGGTCGTCTCACACGAATACGCGCGACGCTACCGCATCCTGCCGGTTGCGGCCGGGCCGATGCAGGTTGTCATTGCGACCTGCGAGCCGTTCGACACGCGCTGGGTTGCGGATTTGGGACACATCCTGCGCCGCGACGTCCAGCGCGTGGTGGTCAGTCCGATCGATTTGAATCGGTACCTCGCCGAGTTCTATGGCGTGCAGAAGTCGATCCAGAAGGCCCGCGACGCCAAGATGGACGGCGGTCCGGATGGCCGCGCGATCCTGAATTTCGAACAATTGCTGGAGCTGGGCAAGGCCGGCGATATCGGCGCCGACGACCGCCATGTGGTGCATATCGTCGACTGGCTGCTGCAATATGCCTTCGATCAGCGCGCATCCGACATTCATCTGGAACCGCGCCGCGACATGAGCCCGATCCGCTTTCGCATCGATGGCGTGATGCACAAGGTATTCGAGCTGCCGACGCCGGTGATGGTCGCGGTGACTTCGCGAGTGAAGATTCTCGGGCGCATGGACCTGGCCGAAAAACGCCGCCCGCAGGACGGCCGCATCAAGGCGCGTTCGGCGGAAGGCCGCGAGGTGGAAATGCGCCTGTCGACCATGCCGACCGCGTTCGGCGAAAAAGTCGTGATGCGCATTTTCGATCCGGACATCGTGGTCAAGGAGTTCCGCCAGCTCGGCTTTTCGACCGAGGAAGAAACGATCTGGCGGCAAATGGTCGAGCGTCCGCACGGCATCGTGCTCGTTACGGGCCCTACAGGTTCCGGCAAGACCACCACGCTGTATTCCACCCTCAAGCATCTGGCCACGCCCGACATCAACCTGTGCACGATCGAAGACCCGATCGAAATGGTGTCGCCGGAATTCAACCAGATGCAGGTGCAGCCGGCGATCGATCTCGATTTCGCCGCCGGCGTGCGCACGTTGATGCGCCAGGATCCGGACATCATCATGATCGGCGAAATCCGTGACCTGGAAACTGCGCAGATGGCGATCCAGGCATCACTGACTGGACACCTGGTGTTGTCGACGCTGCACACCAACGATGCGCCGAGCGCGCTGTCGCGCCTGCTTGACTTGGGCGCACCGCACTACCTGATCCAGTCCACGCTTGCCGGCGTGGTCGCGCAGCGCCTGGTGCGCACGCTGTGCCCGCATTGCAAAGTTGAAGCGCCGCTGGACGTGCACGGCTGGGACGCACTGGTGCATCGCTGGAAACTGCCTCCTCCGCCGCGCGCATTCGCCCCGGTTGGCTGTCAGGAATGCCGCAACACCGGCTTCCTTGGCCGTACCGGCATCTACGAGATGATGCGCATTTCGACGAATCTGCGGCAGATGATCCAGCCTTCGCTCGATCTTGCCCGGCTTGGCGAAACCGCGCTCGCCGAAGGCATGCGGCCGCTGCGCGTGAGCGCCGCGCAACAGGTTGCGCGAGGTGTTACGACGATCGCTGAAATCGTCGGCGTGCTGCCGCCGGTAGAAACATGACGCTGCTGATCGTACAGACCGGCTCAGCGATTCCGGCGGTGCGACGGCAACTTGGCGACTTCGCGCAATGGTTCCGGCGCGGCCTGGGATTGTCCGCCCGCCAGACCCGCGTCGCGCGCGTGGATCGCGGCGCGCAACTGCCGCCGCCACGATCCGTATCCGGTGTTGTCGTCACCGGCTCGGGCGCGATGGTCACCGACCGGCTCGAATGGAGCGAGACCACGGCACGCTGGTTGCGGCGTGCAGTCGATGCCGACGTGCCGGTGCTCGGCGTCTGCTATGGCCACCAATTGTTGGCGCATGCCCTTGGCGGCCGTGTCGGCTACAACCCGCATGGACGTGAAATGGGTAGCGTAAACATCCGGCGTTTGCCGGTATCCGCGCAGGACGCGCTGTTCGATTCGGCGCCGTTGGCGTTCGACGCACAGGCGACACACTTGCAAACCGTGCTGGAGCCGCCGCGCGATGCCGTGGTGCTGGCGCGCTCGGCACTGGATTCCTGCCAAGCCGTGCGTTTTGCGCCGCGTGCGTGGGGATTGCAGTTCCATCCCGAGTTCGGCGCGCGCGAAATGCGCGCCTACATCCGCGCTCGCGATGGCGCGCTGGTCGATGAGGATTTCGACGTCCCGGTGATGCTGCGCCAGGTTCGCGCCACGCCACAGGCCAAGTCGATCCTGCGGCGCTTTGCGCGCCTGGTTCGAAATTGATCCGGCGGCAAATATAAACGGCAGAAAACGAAAACGGCCCATGCGGGCCGTTCTGCTGTTGCAGCCGCGTTCGACGAAAAACCGGAACGCGGACGAAGTGAAAAAAGTTTACTTCTTGCCTTTGCGCGCGCCGCCCGCCTTGACCGAGGCGAGATAGTTGTTGATTGCTTCGTTGGTGACGTCGTACAAGGGGCGACCGGCGACCGCCGCCGCGGCCTTCAGACTGTCGCGTGTCTTCTTCGACACGCGCAGACTGGCGTCGCGTGTATCTTCATTTCTTGCCATGTGGATGGACTCCTGTTCGGGGTGTTCGGGGAAGTGGAAAATGTCTCAAATGCGGCAAATGAGTTTATTCCAGAAAGCCGCAAAAGACAACGCGACACCAGCACGAACGGGATCAATCGATGTCCGCTTCAGCCACGCGGCGCCGTATTGGAACGAGGCGTTGCGCGGCGCACGAACAGGCGCACCGCAAGCACGCCGACTTCGTACAACAGGCACATCGGGATCGCAAGCATGAGCATCGACAGGGCATCTGGCGGGGTCAGGATGGCGGCCAGCACGAACACGCCGAGCACCACATAGGGTCGCTGCCGGGACAGTTGCTCCGCACTGACCCAACCGAGCAAGGCGAGCAGGAAAACCGCGACCGGAACCTCGAAGCACACGCCGAAGGCCAGGAACATCGTCAACACGAAATCCAGGTATTTGCCGATATCGGTCATGATCGACACGCCTTCGGGCGTGATGCCGAGGAGGAACACGAACACTTTCGGCAGGACCAGGAAGTAGGCGAAGGCGCAGCCAAGGTAAAACATCACGATGCTGGCTACCAGCAACGGCAGCGCCAGCCGTTTTTCATGGCGATACAGGCCCGGCGCGACGAAACACCACAACTGGTACAGGACGATCGGCATGGCCAGGACGAGCGCGACGACCGATGCCAGCTTGAGCGGTGTTACGAACGGCGAAGCCACCTCGATCGCAACCATGTGCGCGCCGGGGGGCAATCGCTGCAACAGCGGTTTGGCGACGAAGTGGTAAAGCCGGTCGGAGAACGGCAGCAGCGCCAACAGCACGACCAACACCGCCGCGATCGCCTTGAGCAGGCGCGCGCGCAGCTCGATCAGGTGCGAAATGAAGGATTGCTCCTGCCCTTGCGCCTGATCCGGTTCAGGCTGGCCGGACTCAGTGCTGCCCATCAGTCGTTGCCGGTGGCTCGGGCGGCTTGGCGGGACCGTGCACGGCGTCGCGCAGCGCCGCGCTGATGTCGGCGCTCGGGTTCGCCTCGTCGAGTCCGCGCTTGATCGATTGCTTGAGTTCTTCGGCGGCGAGTTCACGCTCGATCTCGGCGCGCACGTTCTGCCAGCTTGCGCGCGCACGCCGCGCGAGCGCGCCCGCGGTGCGCGCGGCCTTGGGCAGGCGTTCCGGCCCCAACACAAGCAGTGCGACGACCGCGATCAGCGCCAATTCGCCGGTGCCGATATCGAACATGGCGTGCTTACGGCGACTTGGTGTCGGTCTTGTCGCCGGTATTCTGGCTGGCCTGAGCCGACGGCGGATCCGCCTTCAACTGCTCGGTCGTGGATTTGTCGTCGTCCTGCATGCCTTTCTTGAAATTCTTGATCGCGGAAGCCAGGTCGCCGCCGATGTTCGGCAATTTCTTGGTGCCGAAGATCAGCACGACCACGACGACGATGATGATCCAATGCCAAATGCTCAAACCGCCCATAATGGTGCTCCGAAACTATCGAGTGTGGGTCATTCAACGTACGGGATGCCGCACCGCCGACAGCGGCATGCGCAGCGGAATATCCAAAGGCTCCCTAGCGGGCAGTGTACTCCTCCAGCCTGTCGCGGAAATCCACGACTGCGTCCGGAATATTGCCCAATCCGCCTTCGAAGATGCGCCGCGGGGTGATGCCTTCGCCGTACACCGCCTGATTGGCGGTATTGTCGATGGACAGCACCGAGCCGTCGAGCGCGACGCCGGCAAACAGGCCGCGTGCGCGCGAGTAGGAATAGATCTCGGCGCGCAGTTGGGCATCGGTGGCGGCGTTCGCCGAACGGCCCACCGGCCCGGCCGCGACCGAGGCGTCGGCGCCAAGCGTGAACTTGCCGTGCACGATCGAATCCACCCCGCGCTGGGTACGGAAAATCAGGATGACGTCGGTCGACTGCACGCCGGCCTGAAAGCCGATGCTGCCGCCGGTCATGCCGATGAACGTGGGGTTGCTCCAGACGTCGTTCGGCGTCTTTACCGACAGCAGACCCAATCCATGGCGCCCGCCGATGATCAGCCCGGCCTTGATCACGTCGGGGATCACGGCCACTGCATAGGCATCGCGCAGCAAGTGTCCGGGAATGCGGCTGTCCGGCGCCTGCATGATTTCCTTGAGTACGCGCACCGCATTGTTGGCGCGTGCGGTTTCCTGTTCACCCGCGTAGACGGGAGAAAAGGTCGTGGCGATGAGCAATGCCGCACAGGCGGCAAGCCGGGCGATCCAGCGTGACATCAACGGATTCCTTCGAAGAGCCGGGCGCGGCCGGCACGGCCACGCATCAAAGGCTTGGACGCCAGCGAAGCAGTCGAGTTCCGGCGACAAGCGCGAGCAACACGGTCAAGGCGAGGATTCCACGCCAGGAAAGCGTTGGCGTTGGCGAGTTCGCGGCGGTCGCAGCGCAGATTCCGGACGGAATCGCCAGACCCTTGAGGCCGATCTGGTACAGGTTGTTGTAAGCCGGCGATTTGCTGTCGATCGGACGCGGCGGCGTGATGCTGCCCAGGTTCGAAAGCGCGCCGGAAGTCACCGACAGCTTGGCCAGGTCGCTCCAGGCGGCTACCGCCGTGTTGCCCGGTTGCGGCGGGACGTAGTCCAGCACGGCCCACATCTGCCCGGTCGAATCAAACCCGGGACTGACCGTGGTGACGTAATCGGTGGATTGATAGCTACCGATCAGGCTGGCCGAAACCTTGACCGGATCGATCGAATACAAATTGTTGTTGCCCTGACTGCCGGTGCCGAACAGCAGCGAGCCGCGCGCGGCCAGGCCGGTGATCTTGACGCCGAGATTGCCGAGCAAGGCGACGTTTGCGGTTGCCGGATCCACGTTCCAGAACTGGCCGGTACTCGCCGACATCCACAACTTGCCGTCGCAGGTGAACGCGAGAGCAAGATCAAGTTGATTGTTCGAGCCGAGATTGAGAGCGCCAATGGGCGTTGCCATCCCGGTATTCTTGTCGATAGTTACGAGAGTCTTGACCGAGTTGGCATCGGATACAGCGTAGAGCGCGCCGCTAGGGCTGGACGTCAAGCCGTAGAGGTTGACAGGAACGCCGTAAAGCGTGGCGCCGCCGATCGGCACGGCGGTGTTCGTCGTCAGATCGACGCTATAAAGCACGTTGAATGCCTCGCCGTAACCGACGAGATCGGCGGCGCGTGCCTGACTGGCGAAGACGCCAAGCACGAGCGCTGCAAGGAGTGCGCGCAAGGGCATGCGATGTTCTCTTATAAATTCTTGTAGTAATCGTCTGCCACATCGTCGAGGACGTGGCCACGCGAGTCTAGCAGCCAACACAAGGAAAAACAAAGCATTGGCGTGACGATGCTACACTGTCGGGGAATTGGCCCGGATGGCCCCAATCGCTATGGTTTTTCGCCGTCCGATTGCCCAAGATATTGGGTTTTCAGTGCGTAGCCGGGGAGTCGTGGTTACCCATCATGTCTGATTCGGGTCGGAAACCTTCTCCGGCGATCACCGTGCTGCTGATCAATCTGGGCACTCCTGCGGCGCCCACAGCATCGGCCGTGCGGCGATATCTCGCGCAATTCCTGAGCGACCGGCGCGTCATCGACTACCCGCGCTGGCTGTGGTGGCCGATTCTGCATGGCGTCATCCTGCGCCTGCGCCCGCGGCGCTCGGCGCGCGCCTACGCGAAAATCTGGACGCCACAAGGTTCCCCACTGCTGGTCAACACGCTGGCGTTGGCGAAAAAGCTGGGCGTGGACCCGGCAATATTCGGGTTGCGTGTCGTGGCGGCCATGACGTATGGCGAACCCGCAATTCCCGAAGTGATTCGTGCATTGGTCAAGGATGGCGCGCAGCGGATTCTTGCGTTGCCCCTATTCCCCCAGTACTCGGCCACATCCACGGCGGCAGCGCTCGACGCAGTCTTCGCTGCGCTGCGCGCGCAGCGTCGCGTACCCGAAATCCGCACCGTTGCCGATTACCACGACGATCCGGATTACATCGGGGCACTGGCGGCGAGCGTCGAAAAGTACTGGTTCACGCACGGTCGCGGCGAGCGCTTGCTGCTGTCGTTCCACGGCATTCCGGAGCGTTATGTTGATGCGGGCGATCCGTATCGCGATCAATGCATGGCCACCGCGAATCTGCTGCGCGAACGCCTGGGTATTGCCGAAAACGAGCTGGCCATCACTTTCCAGTCGCGCGTCGGTCGCGAGCGTTGGCTCACGCCCTACACGGATGCTTCGCTGGCGCAATTCGCGCAATCCGGTGTGCGCCATGTGCAGGTGCTGTGTCCGGGATTCGCGGTCGATTGCCTGGAAACAATCGAGGAAATCGCGATCCGCGGCCGCGAACAGTTCCTTGCCGCCGGCGGCGAGCGCCTGGATTACATTCCGGCATTGAACGATTCCGCCGCGCAGGTACGCTTGATGGCGAACCTGATCCGGCGCCACACGCAGGGCTGGAACGATGCCGGCGCGTGATATCGAACTGGTCTGCCCGAATCTGCGCCTCGCCGCACTCGAGTGGGGCGATCCGGCGTTGCCGAAACTGCTCGCCCTGCACGGCTGGCTCGACAATGCCGCCTCGTTCGACGCGCTCGTGCCGCTGCTTTGTGGAAATTTCCACATTGTGGCAATCGATTTTCCCGGCCACGGTCGTTCGGATTGGCGTGCGCCAGGCGCCTGGTACCACACGGTCGATTACCTGAGTGACGCCCTCGCCGCCGCGGATGCGCTCGGCTGGCGGCGTTTCGGCATGCTCGGCCATTCATTGGGCGCCGCCGTCGCGAGCATGATTGCCGGCGCCTGTCCGGAGCGCGTCGAACGCCTGTTGCTGATCGAAGGCCTCGGCCCGATCACCGGCGCGGGGGACGACGCGGCGAAGCAACTCGGGCGCGCGCTGGCCGAACGCGCCAACGTGAACGCCAAGGCACCGCGCGTGTTCGCCAGCCTGGAAGAAGCAACCGCTGCGCGAATGCGTGCGGGTGATCTGTCGGGCGGTGCGGCACGGGCGCTGGTCGAGCGTGGCATCAAACCGGTCGACGGCGGCCTGACATGGTCAACCGATCCGCGCCTGATGCTCGCCTCGCCGGTGCGCTATGTCGAGGAACAGATTCTGGCCGTGCTACGCGAGA
The DNA here is from genome assembly GCA_018240765.1 of Pseudomonadota bacterium. Classification (GTDB taxonomy): domain Bacteria; phylum Pseudomonadota; class Gammaproteobacteria; order Xanthomonadales; family Rhodanobacteraceae; genus Rudaea. The sequence continues at coordinate 12,594 of JAFEFD010000549.1, forward strand.
TCCGCGCGCCGACCGGACTGATCCTCGCGCAGCCCGAGCAACCCTACATGCCGCGGGCGGCCATGGATAACCGCGTCGTCCAGGTGGCTGGCATCGAAGTGACGCGCATTGCCGGCACGCATCACTTGCACATGGAAAATCCGCAGCCGGTGGCTGACGCGCTGTTGAAATTCCGTGCCGCCGTGGTTTAAGGCGCGATCAACCTCGCCAGTTCCGCTTTTAGTGCCTGCCCGCTGGCCTTGAGCCAGTCACGCTGGGTTTGCCAATCCGGATCGAGCGAGCCAACCAGATCCCAAAAACGCGGCGAATGATTGCGCACGCGCAGGTGACACAGCTCGTGGACGACCACGTAACGCAGCGCCTCGGGCGGAGCGAGTGCGAGCGCGAGATCAAGCGTGACGCGATCGCGCGTGTCGAGGCTGCCCCACAAGCTTTTCAGAGGCTTGATGCGGACACCGCTCGGGGCGCGGCCGAGCTCGCTTGTGTAGCGCGCCAGGTGCCGCGACACGTCGCGGCGGATCTGTGCGTGCAGGAATGAATGCAGCAATCCGCGCGCGGCGGGCAGGGTCTGCTTGTTGTGCGGTTTCGGCAGTGACAGGATCAGGCGCTCGTCCGCCAGTTCGATACGCGGATACGCGCCGTCGCGCCATTGCAGGCGCGTGGTTTCGCCGCGCAGCGGCAGCACGGTCGGCGCGCCCGGCTTGAGCGGCGGCGGCAGCGCGGTGCTGTCCGCCAATTCGTCGAGCTTGCGTTCCAGCCAGTTCGCGTGCTTGCGCAGGAAAGCAAACACCTGCGCCGGATGCGTGCCCTGCGGATACGACACCTGCGCGCCGCCAGAGGTGACGGTCAGGCGCAGCCGACGCGCGCGTGGATGCGCACGGCGCAACACCTTGATGGTTTCGCCATCGGGCGTGGCCAGTTCCAGGTAATTTTGGTTTTCCGCGACGTTCATGACTTCCTTCCGCCCCGGATTCAATCTGGTCCGATCGCCTGATTTACTTGTCGTCCGGCCGGGGCAAACCGAACCACTCATCCAACTTCTGCAACAGGCGCTCGATTTCCAAAGTCATCAGGGCGAACGTGGCATCGAGTTCGTCGGCTTCCGCGTCGCGTCCGGAAGCTTCCAGTTCGTCCTGCACCACATCAAGGAAGCGCAGCTTGCGTACGGCGAGGTCTTCGCCGAGGGTGAAGCTGATGCGGTCCTCGAAGGTCAAACCGAGTGCAAACGCCTGCTTTCCAGACTTTAGATGCTCGCGGACTTCGTCGGTTTCAAGGTCTTGGCGGCGGCAGCGCACTACGGCGCCGGATTCGGCCGGGTCGCGCAGTTCGCATTCGTCGCCAAGCACCAGACCCGCCGGTAGCTTGCCATGGATCAGCCAGTCCGTCATTACGCGTCGCGGCGATTCCCCGGGTGCCATTGGAACGGCGGGAAACGTTCCAAGTGCTTGACGCAATTGACTTATTGCTTCTTCAGCGGATTTTCGGCTAGATGTGTCCAGAACGACGAAGCCGGATTTTGATGACAGATAGCAGGAAGTTCGCGACAGTTTCGTGAATGCGCGTGGGAGCAGCTCGGTCAGGATTTCATCCTTCAGACGCTTGCGTTCCTTGGAGCCGACCTTTCTTCCTTCTTTTTCGGCGATCTTCTTCAAACGTGCTGACAATTCATCATTAACCACCGAATTTGGCAGCAAACGTATCTCATGGGCGATGTTCACGAGAATGCAATCGCCGACCCGATGCGTGAGTGCTTCCTCGTCGCGGCCAAACGGAGAGATGAAACCGTGGGTTGCCAGTTCGATCGGCCCCGGTGCGCGCAAGCGGTGCTGGTCGAGTTTGTCATCCAGCGACTTGAGCGACTTGGCGGATTTTTCGGAGAAACGAAACAGCGTGAGGTTGCGAAACCACATGTAGATTGCATCCAGAAGTTGAAAATGCGCTCGTCATCCCAGCGAAAGCTGGGATCCAGCTCTTGCTCGAATTTCCGGATATCGAAAGGCTGGATTCCAGCTTTCGCTGGAATGACGAACAACGTTACTTGCACAGGTCTTAAGTCGCCTCGAATCTGTCGCCGAGCAGCCACGCGGCATCGTCGTGGCGATCGCCGCCACGGCTGCCGAGTGCGGCGAAATCGAACAGTTTGCGGTCGGCCAGATGCGACGGCGCGATCGCGCCGATGCCGCGAAACACGTTTTCGATGCGGCCGGGTGTCCTGCGTTCCCAATCAGCCAGCATCTGCTTGATCGCCTTGCGCTGCAGCGTTTCCTGCGAGCCGCACAGATTGCACGGCATGATCGGAAAACCCTGTTGCTCGGCGTACTCGGCGATGTCGTCTTCCTTGCAATACGCGAGCGGGCGGATCACCACATGTTTGCCGTCGTCGGATAGCAGCTTCGGCGGCATCGCTTTCAGTGTCGCGTGATGGAACAGGTTCAGGAACAGGGTTTCGACGATGTCGTCGCGATGATGGCCGAGCGCGATCTTGGTGAAGCCTTCGCGTTCGGCGAAGTTGTACAGCGCGCCGCGGCGCAGGCGCGAGCACAGTCCGCACATCGTCTTGCCTTCCGGCACCACGCGCTTCACGACGCTATAGGTGTCCTGTTCGAGGATCACGTACGGCATGTCGATGGAGGTGAGGTAATTCGGCAAGACGTGAGGATCGTAGCCGGGCTGCTTCTGGTCCAGATGCGCGGCGACGAGTTCGAAGCGCACCGGCGCCTTGGCCTGCAACTGGCGCAGCAACGCGAGCAGCGTGTACGAGTCCTTGCCGCCGGACAGGCACACCATGACGCGGTCGCCGTCCTCGATCATGTTGTAGTCCGCAATGGCCTGCCCGCACTGACGGCGCAGGCGCTTTGCCAGTTTGTTGGCGTCGACTTCGTGTTTGCGGACGGCGGAAACGGACATGGCGCAGCGAATGCGTAGGGCCGCGTATTCTACGCCAGCCCGTACAATGTGCGGATGGATGTTTCGCATTTGTTGGATGGACTGAACCCCGCGCAACGCGAAGCCGTCAGCGCGTCGCCCGGTCATTACCTCGTGCTCGCGGGCGCCGGTTCGGGCAAGACGCGCGTGCTCACGCACCGCATCGCCTGGTTGCTCGAAGTCGAACACGTCTCGCCGTGGTCGATACTCGCGGTCACCTTCACCAACAAGGCGGCGGGCGAGATGCGCGCGCGCTGCGAAGCGCTGATTGCGCAAGGCACTCGCGGACTGTCCATCGGCACTTTTCACGGCATTGCTCACCGACTGCTGCGCCAGCACTGGCGCGAGGCGAAGTTGCCCGAGACATTCCAGATTCTCGACAGCGACGACCAGCAGCGCCTGCTCAAACGCGTGATAGCAGGTTTGGGTCTGGACGAATCGCGCTTTCCGCCGCGCCAGGCCGCGTGGTTCATCAACACCGCCAAGGACGAAGGCAAGCGGCCGGATGCCTTCCACAGCGAACACAATCCGTTGACGAAAACCCTGCTCGATATCTACCGTGCCTATGAGCAGGCCTGCCAGCGCTCGGGTCTGGTCGATTTCGCGGAATTGCTGCTACGCGCCCACGAGTTGTGGCTGCACGATGATGTTCTGCTCGCCCATTATCGCGAGCGCTGGCGGCACCTGCTGATCGACGAGTTCCAGGATACGAACACGATCCAGTACGCGTGGATTCGCGTGCTCGCCGGCACCACTGGGCAAGTCTTCGTGGTCGGCGACGACGATCAGGCGATCTATGGCTGGCGCGGCGCGCGCGTGGAAAACGTGCAGCATTTCCTGCGCGATTTTCCCGGCGCGAAAACGATACGCCTGGAACAGAACTACCGGTCCACCGGCAACATCCTCAACGCTGCGAACGCGATCATCGCCAACAATCCGCAGCGCCTGGGCAAGAAACTGTGGACGGCCGACGAGGCCGGTGCATCGATCGCGCTGTACGCCGCCTACAACGAACAAGACGAAGCGCGCTTCGCCATCGAGCGCATCCGCGAACACGTGCAGCAGGGTGGCAAGGCCAGCGATTGCGCGATCCTGTATCGCTCCAACGCGCAGTCGCGCAACTTCGAAGAACAACTGATCCAGCACGACATCCGCTACCGCGTCTATGGCGGCCAGCGCTTTTTCGATCGCGCCGAAATCAAGGATGCGCTCGCTTACCTGCGCCTCGTCGGCAATCGCAACGACGACGCGGCGTTCGAGCGCGCGGTGAACACGCCGCCGCGTGGCATCGGCGAACGCACGCTCGACAGCTTGCGCCAGCGCGCGCGCGCGCAATCGATTTCGATGTGGGATGCGACGCAGGCCGAAGCCGCCGGCGCGGGGTTGGCGGGCCGCGCGAAGAATGCGTTGCGTGGATTCATCGACCTGATCGACACGTTGGCGCGTGAGTGCGCAGCGGATGGCGATGCACCGCTTCCGCTCTCCGAACAAGTCGAACACGCGATCGCGAAATCCGGCCTGCGCGATTACTACGAGGCCGATTCGCGCGGCAATGCCGAAGCACGCGTGGAAAATCTCGACGAACTCGTCAACGTCGCCAGCCGCTTCGAACGCAACGCCGAGGATATCGAAGCGGGATTCTCGGAGCTGACCGCCTTCCTTGCCCATGCTGCCCTCGAAGCCGGCGAAACCCAGGGCGAGGCCTGGGAAGACTGCGTGCAACTGATGACCCTGCACTCGGCCAAGGGTCTGGAATTCCCTGTCGTGTTCCTGGTGGGCCTCGAAGACGGATTGTTCCCGAGCCAGAAATCCCTCGATGAACCCGGACGCCTCGAAGAAGAACGTCGCCTCGCCTACGTCGGCATCACCCGCGCGCGGCAAACGCTGATTCTGTCCTACGCGGAATCACGCCGCCTGCACGGATCGGAAACCTACAACAGGCCTTCGCGTTTTTTGCACGAACTGCCGCGCGAATTGCTGCACGAGGTGCGCCCGCGCGTGCAGGTTTCGCGTCCGATGTACGCGGGACGCTTCGTCGACGACGGCGGCGACGCGATGCCGCTCAAACTCGGCCAGCACGTGCGCCACGCCAGCTTTGGCGATGGCGTCGTCATCGATGCCGAAGGTTCCGGCGCGCATGCACGCGTGCAAGTCAATTTCGAAGACGCCGGTGCGAAGTGGCTGGTGGTGGCGTATGCGAATTTGACGGCGGTGTAACGTACATGAACGGGGTCAGATACAGTTGGCTCGCAAAATAACTGTATCTAATCCCGTTTTACCGCTTTAAGAGTTAGGTGCGCAATGACAGACGCTGCAATCAATCTGCGCAACAAGCTGGCCGCGTTCTCGGAGCATTGGTCGCCCCGGGTCGTGGCCGAAATGAACGACTACCAGTTCAAGCTCGCCAAGCTCAAGGGCGAATTTGTCTGGCATGCGCACGCGGACACGGATGAGGTCTTCATCGTGCTCGAGGGCGCGATGACGCTCGAGTTCAGGGACAAGGCGGTTCCGCTAGTCGCGGGCGAAATGTACGTCGTGCCGAAGGGCGTGGAACACCGGCCGATAGCGCCAAAGGAATGTTGCGTCATGCTGGTCGAGCCGCGTGGCGTGGTTAACACGGGCGACGTTGGTGGCGCGTATACCGCACCGAACGACGTGTGGGTGTAGCGGCAAATCGAGGTCCAAATTCGAGTTCGCTGTAGTGGCCGCCAAGTTCGGCCCGCATAATGTCAGAGTAGCGCCCGCGGCGAGTCATGCGGAACGGCGATCCTGCACGCTCCCACAAGACGGAGTTGAGCATGCGCTCGTTGATGGCGGCGATTCTTGTTTTCGGTTTGATCGTGCAAAGTGCGTATGCGCAGCCGTCCCCGGCTGGGCAAGCGAACACTGCGAATGTTTCCGCATGCGCCAACGATCCTTCCTGGACGGCTCCGCAGAAGCCGGTTCGCATCTACGGCAATACTTGGCATGTCGGGCCTCACGGCCTCGGCGTCTTCCTCATCACCGCATCCACGGGCGATGTCCTGATCGATGGCGGGGTGCCGGAGGATGCGTCGTTGATCGAAGCGAATATCCGAAGTCTCGGCATCGATCCACACGGCATCAAATGGATTCTCAATTCGCATGCGCATTGCGATCATGCCGGAGGCATCGCGCAACTTGCGCTCGACACGGGTGCGCAAGTGATCGCGAGTGCGGCAGATATCGAGTTGCTGACGCGCGGCGGTCACGACGACCCGGAATACGGCGACAGATTCGTCTTTCCGCCGGTGCAGGCGACGCGCAAGGTGACGGATGGCGAGCATCTGCGCTTGGGCGATCTGGTGCTGACCGCGCACTCGACGCCTGGCCATACCAAGGGCAACACGACCTGGACATGGACATCATGCGAAGGCAAACGCTGTCTGCAAATGGTCGATGTCGGCAGTCTGTCTGCGCCGGACTACGAATTGATCGACAACCCGAAGTACCCGGATATCGTCAAGGATTACGAATACAGTTTCGCGATGGTCTCGGCGTTGCCTTGCGACATCGCGCTCGCTCCGCATCCGGGCATGGTGAATTTCTGGGAACGTGTGGCCAAGCGTGAAAAAGGCGATGCGAATGCGCTTATGGATCCCACGTTATGCCGCGCTTACGCGAAAGCTGCGCGTGAAGGCTTCGAGACGCAGGTGGCGAAGCAACGCGCGCAGGCCGCTTCGGCAAAGTAGGAGCAACCCCATTCAAGCCACAATCCGCACCGGTACCGACTTGGCCGCCGGCAGCATGCTGAAGATCGTGTGGTGCGAGAGCGGGATCAACGGATTGCATTCCGGGTAGTAGCCGCCGATGCAGCCGCGCGGAATGTCGAATGCGACCACACTCAAGCCGGCAACTTCGCGCGCGATGCCGTCGCCGGCATCCGACACCAACTTCACCGTCTGGCCTTCGTGCAGGCCCGACTGCGCGATGTCGTCGCGGTGCATCAACACCACGTCGCGCGTGCCGCGGATGCCGCGAAAGCGGTCGTCGTAGCCGTAGACGGTGGTGTTGAACTGGTCGTTGGAGCGCATCGTCATAAGGCGATAGCGACCGGGTGCGTCGGCGAAGCCGGTGGCGACCAACGCCGGCGGCGGAATGAACTCGGCCTTGCCGCTGGCGGTTTTCCAGATGCGTTCGCGCGCGCAGTTCGGACGATGGAAGCCACCCGGCTGCCACATGCGCAGGTTGAAATCGCGGAACTGGTCGGGATAGGTCGCCTCAATCGCGTCGCGGATCGTCGCGTAATCGTTGACCCACGTGTCCCACGGCACTTTCGGATTCGGCGCGAGCGTGGCCTTGGCCAGCTCGACCACGATGCGCGTTTCCGACAGAAGATCGGCGCTCGCCGGCTCGGCCTTGCCGACCGATGCGTGGATGCAACTGGTCGAATCCTCGGTCGAAAGCACCTGCGTCTTGCCGTTTTCCAGCACCCGTTCGATGCGGCCGAGACACGGCAGCAGGTACGCGACTTCGCCGTTGACGAGGTGCGTGCGATTGAGCTTGGTCGCGATCTGCACGGTGATGCGCAGCTTGCTCCACTCCGCCTGCACGCGTTCCTGATCCGGAATCGCGCGCAGGAAATTGCCGCCCAGCCCGATGAAGCCGTGCACGCTGCCGTCGAGCACGCCCTTGCAGGCGTCCACCGTGTGCAGGCCGCGCTCGCGCGGGGGTGAAAATCCGTATTGTTCGGCCAAGCGATCCAGCGGCACCAGGTCGGGATTGTCGGCGATGCCGACCGTGCGCTGGCCCTGCACGTTGGAATGCCCGCGCACGGGACAGATGCCTGCGCCGGGCCGGCCGAGGTTGCCGCGCATCAGCAGCAGGCTGGCGACCATGTAAATGTTGTATTCGCCGAGCACATGCTGCGTCAGGCCCATGCCGTAAACGCCGATCACGGCATTCGCGCGGGCGTACACGCGTGCCGCACCTTCGAGCGCCGTGCGCGTCAGGCCGGAGTCGGTTTCGATCGCATCCCAGGATTGCGCGCGCACGAAATCCGCAAACGCTTGGAAGCCATGACAATGCTGCGCGATGAAATCGGTATCCAGCACGCGCGGCATGCCGTTCTTCACGGCTTCGTCGTCCAGCGCCAGCAGGCTCTTGCACAGGCCCGTGATCGCGGCGATGTCGCCGCCGGTCTTGACCTGGTGATACTGCGTGGCCAGCTTCGTCTCGCTGCCGGTCAGCATTTCCAGCGGATTCTGCGGATTGGTGAATCGCTCCAGTCCGCGCTCGCGCACCGGATTGAACACGATGATCGGCACGCCGCGTATGGCCGCGTGTTGCAGGTCGTGCAGCATGCGCGGACTGTTCACGCCTGCGTTCTGGCCGAAGAAGAAAATGCAATCGGTTTTGGCGAAATCGTCCAGCACCACGGTGCCGACCGGTGTGCCGATGCAGTGACGCAGCGCCACACCGGTGGCCTCGTGGCACATGTTGGAACTGTCCGGCAGGTTGTTGTTGCCGTACATGCGCGCGAACAGCGCGTAAAGATAACTGGTTTCCAGCGACGCCCGCCCGGAGGCATAGAACACCACCGATTTCGGCTCGAGTTTTTTCAGTTCCGCGCCGATCGCCGCGAACGCTTCGTTCCATTCGCACCGCACGTACTTGT
>JAFEFD010000054.1 GCA_018240765.1 Pseudomonadota bacterium
GCCGATACTCCTGGCGGGTGGATGTTTTTTGGATGCAGCACGTTGCATGGCGTTAACCGGATGAAAGAGCCCGTCGGCATGAACATCATAATCGTCGCCAAGCCGCACGCCACCCCCAGGGCGCTTGACCTCAACTGCTGGCGCATGCGCGCCAAACTGTCAGGCCTGGCCCTGTTGTGCATTCTATGTTTCGGCGGCGCGGGCTTTGCCGCCGCATTGCTGTTCGCCAACCCGCAAAGCCGCGCCTTGCATGAGCTGCGCGCCTTGCAGGCGCAAATCGGCGTGCAACAACAAAGTGTGAGCCAACTCGAATCCTCCTCGCAGCGCAACCTGAACGCACTGGCCATCCAGCTTGGCTCCCTGCAGGCGCGTGCACTGCGCCTGGATGCGCTCGGCCAGCGTCTGGCCCAGGTCGGCAAGCTCGATCCGGACGAGTTCGATTTTGCCTCCGAACCTGGCCTTGGCGGCCCGGAGGACGCGAACGCGAAGCCGCTGCCGCTGAATGCCGATCTGGCGGACAACATCGCCAGTTTGCGCGGCCAGTTCCGCGACGAGGAAACGCGCCTGAACGTTCTCGAACAACTGTTGCTGGATCGCCGCGTCGACAACGAACTGTTGCCCAAGGGGTATCCCGTGGCGAACGGCTATATCGGTTCCGGGTTCGGTTCGCGCACCGATCCGATGGGCGGCGGTACCGAACACCACCTCGGCATCGATTTTGACGCGCCGGCGGGCACCGCGATCCACGCCGTGGCCGATGGCGTGATCACCTTCGTCGGCCAGCGCAGCGGATACGGAAACGTGGTCGAAATCGACCACGGCAACGGATACATGACCCGTTATGCCCACAACAACAAGAACCTGGCTACCGTCGGCGAGCGTGTCCGCGCCGGGCAGACGATCGCACGCGTCGGATCGACCGGTCGCGCGACCGGTCCGCATTGCCATTTCGAAGTCTGGCTGCACGGTCGCGCGGTGAATCCCATCGCCTACGTGAACGCGGCGACGAAGAAGATCTGATTTCGCGCTTTTTTTGAGATTCCCTTGAATGGGGCCGCGAGCGACCCCATTCCCTTGCAAACTGCGCGCAGCGCCGTATCATGCCGCGGCCCTTCGCCTCGGCTGCCGACGTGCTGCCGTGCTTCCATTTTTCCTTCAAAGTCCGCTTACCTCATGCTCAATCGCATCCTGACTGGCGTTTTCGGCAGCCGCAACGAACGCCTGCTGCGCCAGATGAACAAGACCGTGGCGAAGATCAATGCGCTGGAGCCGGGCCTGAAATCCCTTTCCGATGACGATCTGCGCGCCAAGACCGACGAATTCCGCAAGCGTCTGGCCGACGGCGCCAAGCTCGATTCCCTGCTGCCGGAAGCCTTTGCCGTCGTGCGCGAAGCGTCGCGGCGCGTGCTCGGCCTGCGCCATTACGACGTGCAGTTGATCGGCGGCATGGTGCTGCACCAGGGCAAGATCGCCGAGATGCGCACGGGCGAAGGCAAGACCCTGGTTGCGACCTTGCCGGTCTACCTCAATGCGCTGGAAGGCAAGGGCGTGCATGTGGTCACGGTGAACGATTACCTGGCCAAGCGCGACTCGGCGTGGATGGGCAAGGTGTATGGGTTCCTCGGCATGTCGGTCGGCGTGGTCTGGCCGGGCATGGAGCACACGGACAAGGGCCAGGCCTACGCAGCCGACATCACCTACGGCACCAACAACGAATTCGGTTTCGACTATTTGCGCGACAACATGGCGCTGTCGCGCGAGCAGCGCCACCAGCGCGGCCTGCATTACGCGATCGTCGACGAGGTCGATTCGATCCTGATCGACGAGGCGCGCACGCCGCTGATCATCTCCGGCCCGTCCGACGATTCGCCGCAGTTGTACATCAAGATCAACCGGATCGTGCCCAAGCTCACGCGCCAGGCCAAGGAAAGCGAGCCGGACAAGCCGCCTGTTCCCGGCGACTACTACGTCGACGAGAAACAGAAGCAAGTGCACCTGTCCGAAGACGGCATGGAACACGCCGAGCAGATCCTGCGCGCGGAAGGCATCATCGGCGACGGCGAAAGCCTATACGATCCCAAGCACCTGGCGGTCGTGCATCACCTGAACGCGGCGCTGCGCGCGAACGCGCTGTACCACCGCGACCAGGAATACATCGTCCGCGACGGCGAGGTGATCATCGTCGATGAATTTACCGGACGTACGTTGCAGGGGCGGCGCTGGTCCGACGGCTTGCATCAGGCGGTCGAGGCGAAAGAGGGCGTGCCGATCCAGCGCGAGAACCAGACCCTGGCGTCGATCACGTTCCAGAACCTGTTCCGCATGTACAAGAAGCTGGCCGGCATGACCGGCACGGCCGACACCGAAGCGTTCGAGTTCCAGAGCATCTATGGCCTGGAAGTGGTGGTCATCCCGACCCACAAGCCGATGATCCGCAAGGACAACCAGGACATCGTGTTCCTGAAGCAGAAGTACAAGTTCGAGGCAGTGATCGAGGACATCAAGGACTGCCACCAGCGCGGCCAGCCGGTGCTGGTCGGCACCACGTCCATCGAAACTTCCGAACTGCTTTCGGAATTGCTCAAGAAGCAAAAGCCGCCGATCCCGCACGAAGTGCTCAATGCCAAGCAGCACGAACGCGAGGCACAGATCGTCGCCCAGGCCGGCCGCCCCGGTGCGGTGACGATCGCCACCAACATGGCCGGACGCGGCACCGACATCGTGCTCGGCGGTTCGCTCGACGCCGAACTCGCGGCGCTGCCGCCGGAAACCGGCGAAGCCGAGCGCGAAAAGATCAAGGCCGACTGGCAGAGGCGCCACGACGAAGTGCTCGCCGCCGGCGGCCTGCATATCGTTGGAACTGAACGGCATGAGTCGCGCCGCATCGACAACCAGTTGCGCGGCCGTTCCGGCCGCCAGGGCGACGCCGGATCGAGCCGTTTCTACCTGTCGCTGGAAGATTCGCTGATGCGCATCTTCGCACCGGACTGGGTCACGCGCTGGATGCAGCTGTTCGGCATGAAGGAACACGAGGCGCTTGAAGACCGCATGATCACGCGCGTGATCGAGAAGTCGCAGCGCAAGGTCGAGTCGCACAACTTCGACATCCGCAAGCACCTGCTCGAGTTCGACGATACCGCGAACGACCAGCGCAAGGTGATCTACGAACAGCGCAACGAGCTGCTCGATTCGGATGATGTCTCGCAGAACATCGCCGGCATCCGCTATGACGTGTTCAGCACCTTGTGCCAGCGCTGCGTGCCGCCGGAAAGCGTGGACGAACAATGGGACATCGCGGGCCTGGAGCGCGCGCTGGAATCCGACTTCGGATTCAAGTTCGACCTGCCACGCTGGGTCGAGCAGCAGAAGGATCTTTCCGCGGACGGCGTGCGCGAGCACGTACTCGAGGAAGTGGAGCGCTTCTTCCGCGAGAAAGAGGCGATGTACGGTTCGGAGATCATGCGCGCGGCAGAGAAATTCTTCCTGCTGCAGGTACTCGACCAGTACTGGAAGGAACACCTGGCGGCGATGGATTACCTGCGCCAGGGCATTTACCTGCGCGGCTATGCGCAGGTGCAGCCCAAGCAGGAGTTCAAGCGCGAATCGTTCATCCTGTTCGAGCGCATGCTCGACGAGGTCAAGGCCGAAGTCGTGCAGCGCCTGGCGCGCATCCGCATCCAGAGCCAGGCCGAAGTCGAGGCGATGGAAGAGCGCCAGCGCCAGGAAGCCGAACGCCGCGCGCTGGAGTTCCAGCATGCCGAAAGCGTCGGCGTGGCCGCGGGCGCGGCGCAGGCGGCTGCCGGCGTGGCGGAGGCGATCCCGCAATCGCACACGCCGGTGACGCGCGACCAACCCAAGGTCGGCCGCAATGATCCGTGTCCGTGCGGATCGGGCAAGAAATACAAGCAGTGCCACGGCAGACTTGCCTGATCCAAACCCCAATCGTTCATGTCGTCGCGGGAATTCTCCGCGACGCGCAAGGACGCATCCTTCTCGCGCAACGTCCGGCCGGAAAACATCTGGCCGGTACGTGGGAATTCCCCGGCGGCAAGCGCGAGCCGGATGAATCCCCCGAAGTCGCGCTGCGCCGCGAATTGGCCGAGGAGCTCGGCATCGATGCCGGCGCCGTCGAGCTGACGATCACGGTGCCGTGGCATTACCCGGAAAAATCAATACTGCTCGACGTCTTCGAGGTTCGCGATTGGCGCGGCGACGCGCACGGACGCGAAGGCCAGGCGTTGCGCTGGTGCGCCGTCGAGGAAATGCGCGCGTTGCCGATGCCGCCCGCCGACAAACCGGTCGTCGCCGCGCTGCGCCTGCCTGCGCATTATCCGGTCACGCCCGAGCCGGACGACGATGATGCGTCATTCCTGCGCGGATTGGGCCGGCTGCTTGACGGCGGCGAGACCTGCATCCAGTTGCGTTGCAAAAACGTGTCTGCAGCACGGCGTCGCGCACTCGCACAGGCGGCTTGCGCGCTCGCACGCGAAGCCGGCGCACAAGTCCTGATCAATGCCGATATGTCGCTGGCCGATGAACTCGGCACCGGCGTGCACCTGCCATCATCCATGCTGATGCAGACGACGCAGCGCCCAATCACAGCGGATCGCTGGGTAGCGGCGTCCTGCCACGACGCGCGCGAACTCGCGCACGCTGCCGCGATCGGTGTGGATTTTGCCGTGCTCGGGCCGGTGCAGCCGACATCGAGTCACCCGCACACGCAGGCGTTGGGATGGCATCTTTTTGCCGAACTCGTCGCGCAGGCGCCAGTGCCGGTGTACGCATTGGGCGGTCTGTCACGATCGGATTTACCCACCGCGAAAGCCGCCGGCGCGCAGGGCATCGCCGGCATTTCAGGCTTTTGGCCGAACGGCCGCTAACGCGAGATAACGTTGGTGCAACCTCGCGACGACGGCATCTAGCGCGGCCAACGGCCCGGTGTTGTCGATGACATCGTCGGCCAGCGCGAGGCGTTCCGCGCGCGCAACTTGCGCATCGAGCATTCCCTGCGCGGTCGCCGCGTCGATCCCCGAGCGTTGCGTCACGCGTGCGATCTGCACGGTGCGTGGCGCGTCCGTACATAGCACGCGATCGACCCAGGCGTAGTCAGCGCGGCATTCGGCGAACAGCGGGATCGCCAGCACGCAATACGGATCGCGGCAGGACTGCGCGCGCGCGATCAATTCGGCGCGGATGCGCGGGTGCAGGATCGCTTCCAGTTTTCTGCGCGCGGCCGCATCTGCGAACACGATTTCGCGCAGTCGTGCGCGGTCGAGTTCGCCGCCGCTGGACAGCATCGCGCGGCCAAAGGCATCGGCAATTTCTGCCAGTGCCGGTTGCCCGCGGACAACCAAGTCGCGGGCAACCACATCGGCATCGAAAACAGGCACGCCATGCCGGGTGAATCGTTGCGTCACCGCGCTCTTGCCGGTTGCGATGCCGCCGGTGAGGGCGATGGCAAGGGTCATGCGTGGATGCCAGTCAGGCCAGGCCGAACCAATGCCGGTAAATCAGGCCCAATTGCTCGCCGGCGATGAACCACACCCAGCCTGCCGCGGCGATGAACGGCCCGAACGGAATCGGGGTGGCACGATCGTGTCCGCGAATTGCAAGAAACGTCCCGCCGACGATGGCGCCGATCAAGGACGACAACAGCACGATCGGCAGCAGTGCTAGCGGTCCCATCCATGCGCCAAGCGCGGCGAGCAGCTTGAAGTCGCCATAGCCCATGCCCTCCTTGCCGGTGGCAAGCTTGAACAGCCAGTACACACTCCACAGGCTCAGGTATCCGGCCACGGCACCGATGATGCTGGCGTGACTGTCGACGAACAATGGCACCAGCGACAGCAACAAGCCGAGCCACAGCAGTGGCAGGGTCATTTGATCCGGCAACAATTGCGTGCGCACGTCGATGCCGGAAAGCGC
>JAFEFD010000550.1 GCA_018240765.1 Pseudomonadota bacterium
ACGGAACCCGAAGCAGAATTGATCGGCAGCGCGCCAGCAATGCGCGAGTTGTTCCGCAGCATCGGCCGCGTCGCGGCGACGGACTTGAACGTACTCGTCACCGGCGAAACCGGCACCGGCAAGGAACTGGTCGCACGCGCCTTGCACAGGCACAGCGCGCGGGCAGCGCGTCCATTCGTGGCGATGAACACGGCGGCGATTCCGGCCGAGCTGCTCGAGTCGGAGCTGTTCGGCCACGAAGCCGGCGCGTTCACCGGCGCGCTCAAGCGCCATCCGGGGCGATTCGAGCAGGCCGAAGGCGGCACGCTGTTCCTCGACGAAATCGGCGACATGCCGCTGGCCTTGCAGACGCGCCTGCTGCGCGTGCTGGCGCAGGGAGAGTTCTACCGAGTCGGCGGGCGCGAGCTGATCCGCGCCAACGTGCGCGTGATCGCGGCGACGCATCAGGATCTCGACGCGAAAGTCGAAAGCGGACATTTTCGCGCCGACCTGCTGCACCGGCTTGATGTGGTGCGCCTGCATCTGCCGTCACTGGGCGAACGCCGCGAAGACATTCCACTGCTTGCCGCACGCTTTCTCGCGCGCGCTGCCGCCGACATGCGCCTTGAGGCGAAGACATTTTCGCCGGCCGCACTTGGCGCGTTGGCACAACTGCCGTGGCCGGGCAATGTGCGCCAGCTCGAAAACCTGTGCCGGCGTCTGGCGGTGATGGCGTCGGGCCGCGAAATCCGTGTTGCCGATCTGCCGGCTACGAATGCCGAACAATCCGCGGGTGCCGGCTGGCAGCACTCCCTGCAGCACGCCGTGCGCGAACGCCTGGCGCGCGGCGAGCACAATGTCTATCCACAACTTCGCGCCGCGTTCGACCAGGCACTGCTCGAGGCGGCGCTGGCGGAAAACGGCAACCAGCGCGGCCGCGCCGCCGAGCAATTGGGATTAGGCCGGAATACGCTGACGCGAAAACTCGGCAGTTCACGCAAACGCAAACGGAGCAAATCATGACGCATGGCGATGCCATCTGCATTCGCGACGCATGCGCCGGCGATCTGGACTCGCTGGTGGCGTTCAATGACGCAATGGCGCTGGAAACCGAGAACAAGACGCTGGATCCGGCGATGTTGCGTGCCGGGGTTGCGCGAGTACTTGCGGAACCGGCGCGCGGTTTTTATCTGGTTGCCGAATGCGGGGGTACGGTGGCGGGTTGCCTGATGGTCACCTTTGAATGGAGCGACTGGCGCAACGGCGACTGGTGGTGGCTGCAAAGCGTTTACGTCATGCCGGGACATCGCCGGCATGGCGTATTCCGCGCGTTATATCGGGAAGTCGAACACCGCGCGACGCAACGTGCCGATGTCGTCGGGTTGCGCCTGTATGTCGAGCGCGACAACGCGCGCGCGCAGCGAACGTACGAGGCGCTTGGCATGCGCGAGGATCAGTACCGCATGTATGGCAAGAAATTGCATACCCCTGTCGGGAAGACCGTCGATGCCAATGCCTGAGCGCCTGCGCAACGCCGCCGCCGACGCGCTGATGCTGTTCGTCGTGCCATGTTTCGTGGCGCTATTGCCGTGGCGAATCGGCTTCGCTGTACTCAAACGTATGGCGCGGAGCGACCGCTTGTACCGTCTTAGCGTGGAACCGGCTTGGAATGCAGCCCACGCGCACGATCCGGACGCCGACGAACGCGAATGGAAGTACCACTTCCGTCTGTTGCGCCTGGTCGATCATGTTGATGTGTATCTGACCTTGCTGCGTGGCATGCGCTGGCGGATGCGGCACGTCGTCGAAAAGGGAGGATGGCCCGCGCCAGGCCCATGTGTGTTCCTCACCTGTCATTGGGGTGCCGGCGGATGGATCTGGCCGCGACTTCGCGAGCGGGGATTCGATGCACACTTCGTCGCGCGCCGGGCTTCGGGCCGGGCCTTGGGAATGACGCGCTTGTCGCATCGTTTCGGGATTTTTCGCGCATGGGCGTTGCGCAGGAGTGGAAGCGCCGCCCCGATATTCACCGGTGCGAGCGCGATCGAGGTTACGCAGGCGCTGTGTTCTGGCCGCAGCGTTGTGGCAATGCTTGACCTGCCGGCGCGTTCGGAACAGCAGGCAACGACAGTGTCGTTGCTTGGCCGGCGCGCGCAATTGCCCATCGGGATGGCGCGGATTGCCGTGGCTGCCGGTGTGCCGATTACCCTGATCAGTTGCGGCCTGAATCCGAACAGCGGGCAGCGCGACATTTGCGTCGAAACACTGACTTCGGGCCTGACGCTCGAGCAGGTAATGCAGCGATACGCGGCACACCTGGATATGCGTTTGCGCGAAATTCCGGCTTATTGGCAGATCTGGCGAGAAGCGCCCGGACTTTTCATCGACACACCTGACGATCAGGCGTTATGACCCTTGTACAAGGTACTGTGTGCCGGACGCCTCTCGTGTTCAGGCCGGTTCGTGGTGTAGTAGTACAAGGCGAGTGATTGCCGGTAGGTGCCTTCCGGGGCAGCCCACGGTACAGGGTGCCCGTGGAACGTGTCCGAGCGCGTGGCGAACAACACAGCGCGATTGAACAATGGCGCCACGGTGCATATCCGTCGTGTGCCAGTGGTGTCCCACAATTCGAGTTCGCCGCCGTATTCGGGTTGCCATTGCGGCGTGAGATAAACCAGCAGGTTCAGGCGGCGGTGCGCTTCCAGCTGCGGATGCCAGTTGAAGTCGGCGTGGATGCCCAGATGATCGCCACGCCGGCTCAGATGCAAGCCGCCGCCGGCGAGATGCGGATCCGGCAGCAAATGTTCGATCCCGCTCAGGTGTTCGAGAAATCTCAGGAATGGGCCGGAATTCAGATCGTGCACGGCCTGCCGGTGCGCTGACGGGAAATGCTCTTCGTGCGCGCTGCCAAGTTTCATTTCCACGGTCTGGATGTTGAAGCGATCCCATGCGACGGCATCGTCAGGCTGCGGAAAAAGGCACGCCAATTCCGCGGCGCGATCGGCCCGCAGGAAGTCGTCCATGACGATATGCGGATAGGGTTCCGCACCGGCAAAAAGTCCGCGGCCGGCTTCAGCCAAGCGCGCCAGGGTATCCAGATCGAAAACGTAGGGCATACAATACGAAAGGTATCCACAGACCGGGCATGATAGCAGCGCGGTCGCGTGTTCCCGATTGCGAGAGGACGAATATCGTGACTACACCGCAACGCGTCGCCATCCTCGGCGGAGTCCGCATTCCGTTCTGCCGCAACAATACCGCCTATGCCGACGTCGGCAATTTCGGCATGGCGGTGAAGACGCTCGGGGCGTTGGTCGAAAGGTTCGGGTTGCATGGCGTGGAACTGGGTGACGTCGCGTTTGGCGCGGTGATCAAGCACGCCTCGGACTGGAACCTCGCGCGTGAGGCGACGCTGTCCTCGGGGTTGGCACCGACCACGCCGGGCATCACCACGGCGCGCGCCTGTGGCACTTCGCTCGACAACGCCATCATCATCGCCAACAAGATCGCGGCGGGACAAATCCAGGTCGGCATCGCCGGTGGCGCGGATACCACCAGCGACGTGCCCATCGTCTACAGTCGCGCCTTGCAGCAGCGCCTGCTGCGCGTGAATCGCAGCAAGGGTGGATGGGACAAGTTCAAGACCGCGATCAGTGGATTTTCGCTGTCCGAACTGAAGCCGAGCTTTCCCGGCGTGATGGAACCGCGCACTGGCATGTCGATGGGTGACCATTGCGAGCTGATGGCCAAGGAATGGAAGATATCGCGCCAGGATCAGGATGCGTTTGCCCTGTCCAGCCACCAGAAAGCCGCGGCGGCGTACGCGCGCGGATTCTTCAACGATCTGGTCGTGCCGTTCCGCGGCCTGGACCGCGACAACATCCTGCGCCCGGACACGACGCTGGAGAAACTTGGCCAGCTCAAGCCCGCATTCGACAAGACTTCGGGGCAGGGCACGCTGACGGCGGGCAACTCCACGGCATTGTCCGACGGCGCTTCCGCCGCGCTGCTGGCGAGCGATGCGTGGGCTGCGGAACGCGGGCTCACGCCGCAGGCGTATCTGACTCATGCCAAGGTCGCCGGGGTGGATTTCGTGCATGGCGAGGGCCTGCTGATGGCGCCGACCATCGCGGTGTCACGCATGCTCGAAGCCGCCGGATTGACGCTGCAGGATTTCGATTACTACGAAATCCATGAGGCCTTCGCCGCGCAGGTGTTGTGCACGCTGCGCGCGTGGGAATCCGCCGACTATTGCAAGAACCGGCTTGGCCGCGACAAGCCGCTCGGCAGCATCGATCCGGCAAAATTGAACGTGAACGGCTCGAGTCTCGCGCTCGGTCATCCATTCGCCGCCACCGGCACGCGGCTCATCGCGACTATGGCGAAATTGCTGGCGGACAAAGGCTCCGGCCGCGGCCTGATCTCGATCTGTACCGCCGGTGGCATGGGCGTGACGGCGATCGTGGAGCGGCCGTAAGGCACGATCGTGTCGCTGCGGCGTGACCCGAAATCGCGGCGTTCGTGGCTGCTGGCCGCCGCGCTCACGGCCTTGTGCCTGAGCATACTGCGCGCGTTGTACCTGGAAAAAATCGGCAGCGAGTACACATCGTGCCACGGTTGTTTTCTGGTCCCGGCGCTGGGCCGCGACGCATGGCTGTTGTGCGTCATGTTTGCGGTGCTGGCGTTCGCCGCCGCAGCGCCGTGGCGCTGGCTTGCGCGGGTCGCACGCATCGTGGTGGCACTCGGCATCCTCGCGCAGGCGACGGATCTCGTCTTGTTGCGGTTGTTCAACCAGCGCTTGTATATCGCTGATTTGTTGCGCTATTCCGGCGATACGGCCGCCGGATGGAGCGTTGCGCGCGCGCAGTTTTTCTCGCCTAACGGCATCGGTTATGCCATCGCTGCCGCGCTTGTGTTGATCGTACTGGCTGGATTGATCGTGGGCGGGCGCGGTTCGCCGAAGCAGTCGCGGATTCTGTTCGTGCTGGCGGCGATCAGTGCATTGTTTGCCTTCGCCGCGCAGCGGATGCCGTTGCGCTACGTGCACGAGGAATACGTTGGCAACGTAGTGGGGGTAAACCTGCCGCAGGGCCGTGCGCGGGAGTTTTCGCCAGACTATGCGCAGAAACAATTGCGTCTGGACAAGACTGTGCCGCAGACCTGCGATGCAGGTTCACGCAGCGGCCGCAACATCGTGATCGTGATCACCGAATCGCTGTCGGCCTACCAAAGCGCGCTGCTCGGTGGACCGCGTGATTGGCTGCCGCGGCTGGACGCCATTGCGCGGGTGAACCACTATTTCACGCACTTTTATGCCAACGGGTTCACCACCGATGGTGGCGAAGTGGCGATATTCACCGGCCGTCCTCCGTTCATACCACCGGGAAGCGACTGGTACGCCCTCGATGCGTTCGGTCCCGGTCCGGACACTCTGCCCGGCATTGCCCATCGTGCCGGATACGCCATACAGCATTTCACCACGGGTAGCCTGAATTTCCTGAACAAGGGAAGTTGGGAAAAAAGCCTCGATTTCGACGTGCTCGAAGGCAGCGACGCCGATTATTACAAAGGCATGCCACGTGGCCAGTTCGACGCCGCTACCGACCACGCGTTGTTCCAGCGTTATGAGCAATGGTTGGACCAGCGGCGCGACAGTCAACCATTTTTGTCGGTTCTGCTGACCGTCAGCACGCATCCGCCTTTCGTCGATCCACGCACCGGCAAGATCGACCCAGCCAACTCGTTCGGCTACATCGACGCACAACTCGCCGATTTCTACGACGCGTTGGCCAAGCGCGGGTTCTTCGACAACGGCATCTTGCTGATCACGGGCGACCACCGCAGCATGACGCCGATCGAGCGCGAGGAATATGCGAAATTCGGCGAACGCTCGTTCGCGCGCATTCCGCTGATTGTCGCCGGCGCCGTGGACATGCCCAAGGTCGTGGATGCACCGTTTCAACAATCCGATTTTCCGGCATCGCTGGCGCACATCATGGGAGTGGACTATTGCCGGACGCCGTTCAACGGCATTTTTCTCGATCCGCAACCATCACCACCGCGCTATGTCGTGCAGGCGCGCGGCGACGATCGCAACCGCGTCGACGTGTACTACGAAGATCAGGTTGCCAGCTACATCGAAAATGGCGATGCCAGCGGATGGCGCGGCATACCGCCAGCGGATGCCGGCACGGTCGCGGCATGGATCAATTCGCAGCGCATGCGTAATGGCGCCATGCCAGGTAAACCTTAAGTTTCCGTCTCAGGAAAACTTGAACCGCGGCGCAAACGTCCCGCTCGGCGCATAGGATTGGCGCCGGCTGCGCATGCGCGCCTGCAATTCGGCGCGACGATCTTCCAGCCATTCCTCGCGGCCGAGCTTGGTCGCATCGGCGCCGCGTGCGCTGGCCTCGTTGCTGCGATATTCGCAGAAATCCGCATAGGCCTCGATTTCCGGTTGCAGCACGCGTTCGACGACCTCGATCATGATCGCGTCGTCGAGGTAACCGAGCACGGGCACGTTGTCCGGGATCATGTCTTCCGGGTCGGAGAAATAAGTCAGCGCGGAAACCACGCGACTCTTGTCCTCGGCCGACAGGGCCCAGCCTTCGTCGGCGGCCATGGCGATGAGGTTTTCCACGTTCGCCAGCCGCGAACGGATGAACTCCGGCATCTGCTGCCCTTGCGAACTGGCGAAGGTCTTGGCGGCTTCGTCCAGGATCTGCTGGGCGCCCTTGCTGGCCGCGCGCTGCTCGGCGCGCTTCATCGCGTCCATGAAATACGGCAGATCCTGGTCGGTGATCTCGATGGTAAATTCAAGGGCCATGGCGGCATTCCGGTTTGATTGGCGGAACGCGCAGCCTAGCCAGCCCGGGCGATAACGTCAATCGGATCACAAAATCGAATGCAGCCCCGCGCCAAATGCGGTCACGATCCGGGTATAAATCGTCTTCAGCGGCAGGTCGACATCGGGAAAATCCCCGACATCCGTGTAACAGTCGTAAAAGCCGGGCGCGCCGGGCGGCAGCGGCTTGCAGCCGGGATCAAGCTCGAAACTTGACGCATAACGGTATGGCCACAGGTCGAAAATTGGCAGGCGCGCGGAAAAATCGCCGATCGCGCGATTCAGGCGGCTGACCCAGTTTGTTCCCTGCCGGCGCGCGATCGTCCAGGCGTTTTCAGGCGCGCAGTCGCGCAGGATCGACGCGCGCAGCAACTGTGCGAACGCGCGGTCGTGGATGATGAATCCGGATTCAGTGTTGTAGTGATCCGAACGCGGATCGAAATTGTGCGAACCGATCAGGGCAATGCTGCCGTCGATGACGATCGACTTCGCGTGCAAGCCGATGCGCACGCCGTGCTCCTTCAGCGGCGCGCGGCCGTACTTGCGGTAGCGCTGCGTGGATTCGCGTTCGTCGCCCAACGTGTCGTAGTCGGAGATCAATGCACCGGCCTCGGCGGGGAATGGCATGAATTCGTGGATCTCGAAGCCGAGCTTGAGGTAGCGCTTCTTGTATTTGTACGACAGTGCGTAGACGTAGAACGCGTCGGTCGCCGCCAGCGAGTTGGTCGATACGATGATGCGCAATTGCGGCTTGTCCTGGTGTTGCTGCGCGAACACGCGCCGTGCCGTGCGGCTGAGCACGAGGTACGGCGTCTGCATCACGATTTCGGTTTGCGCGTTCTCGAATAGTTGCAGGATGTGGCGGCTCAACTCGTCGTCGCGCGGCTGATCCGGATTCTCGGCCTTGTCCGGCGCATCGGAAAAGTACTCGACGTCGCCCACACGCATGGCCTGGTCGGCAAAATGCGTACGGACGTAGTTGGCGTCGTCGGCGCTGCGTGACAACGCCGCCACACGCTGCGCGTCGGCGTAGGCGTGCGGGGCGTAGGGTCTTGCGTTCAAGCCGTCGGCGAGGATGCGTGAGGAAACATCGCGCAGGCGCGACAACGGCACGCTGCGCCGGTTGGCCCAGAAACGCTCAAACGAAGCCGCCATCTGCAGTGCAGCGGGACCGGCGACTAGCGCGTCGCGGTCACGGTAATCGAATTCGTCGTCCCAGTCGAAATAGCGGTTTTCGTAATTGCGCCCGCCGGCGATGCCGATGCGATCGTCGACCAGGAACAGCTTGTTGTGCATGCGCTGGTTGAACTGGAAGAAGCAGCAGGCGATGCCGGCGGCGAATTCCAGCGGTTGCGTATGCGCCTTGTGGAACGTGGGGTTGTACACGCGCAGCTCGAAATTGATGTGTGCGCGCGCGAGCTGCGCGAGCAGTTCCGTATCATTGAGCGAGAACAACTGATCGACGATGACCCGTACCTTGACCCCGCGCCGCGCGGCCTTGACCAGTTCGTCGAGCATCAGGTAACCGGCGTCGTCCTCGGCAAAGATGAAGGTCTGGATGTCGATGCTGCGGCGCGCGGCGCGGATCAGGTGCACGCGCAGCAGCAGCGAATCCGCGCCTTGGTCGAGCAGGCTCACGAAATGTACCGGCGCACCGGGTCGCGATTCGTGCAGTGCCGTATCGGCGAGATCCTGATAGGGCGACGCGATTGCGCAGGCGTCGGCTACCACGCAGGTGAGCGCGCTGTCCTGCGCGGCGGCGGCGGTTGCGGCGGCACGGCGCGCGTGGATCGGATCGACCGCGCAACCGCCGAGCGCGACTGCGGCGGTTGCGAGCAGGACAAGGATTACCGCGCGACTCACTACGTCGGGTCCGCTGCCGGCAGCACGAAAATGCGCATGCGCAAGGCGACCTTGTCGGCCAGCGTGCCGCGCCGCGAATGCATGCCGAAATCGTTGCGTTCGATGCTGCCTTCCACCTGCACTGCGCAGGCGCCGGTCAGTGGTTGCGCGCACTGCGCCGGCAGGATGCGAAAGCGTACCGGTTTGTCGATGCCGCGCAGGGTGAGCAGGCCATCGAGCGCGCCGCCGTGGCTCAGGCGCACCAGCGGAGTGGCTTCGGACACGAAATGGATTTGCGCATAGCGCGATGCGTCGAAGAATTCCGCGGATTTCGCCCAGGCTTCGTAATTCGCGCTGCGCATGTGCAAGTCGTCTACGTCAATGCGCGCGTCAACCCGTGCCGTGCCGTGAAAGCGATCGATGTCCAGTGTGCCACGCACCGCGCCGAAATCGCCGCGCAGGCCGATCAGCCACAACAGTTTGACGGTAAATCCGGCCTGCGAGCGCGCAGCATCCAGGTCTTGGGATTCGTGGCGTGGAAGCTGCGCAAATGCAGCTCCGCAGAGCAGGCCCAGGCATGGCAGCAACGGCAGCATGCGGATCGGTCGCATGCGTGGTTTTCGCTTACGGTGACCAGAAGGCCTTCAGACGTCCACTTCCCGGCTCGGCCGTTCCGTCGAGCTCGAACCACGCGATACCGCCCGGCGGCATGCCGCGGAAGTCGCCGGACTGACCTCTCGCGAGCAGGGCGACGAAGGTTTCGAAGCCGGGATTGTGGCCGATCAGCAGCAAGCGCTGCGCATCGGCGTGTTCGTCGATCAGTGCATCCAGTTCGCCGGCCGTGGCTGCGTAGATGCGCGGTTCGATCTGCACGACCACATCGCCCAGCGCGTGTTCCAGCGTCTGCCGCGCGCGCAGCGCCGGCGAGCACAGCACGCGCGCCGGCATTGCGTTCTGTTCGCGCAGCCAGTGTCCGGCGGCGCGCGCCTCGGCGACGCCACGCAGCGTGAGCGCGCGCTCGGAGTCGTTCTGGCCAGGAGCGGTGTTTTCAGCATGCGCATGGCGCAACAGCACGATCTCGCGTTTCATCGATCCGTCAACCTTGTTTTTTCACCCAACGCAGCAATTTGCCCCAATCTTCCTGGTGACCGCGGATGATCTCGGAGTTGTAGTCGAAGATGCTCTTGCCCAGACCCGCGACCAGCACGTAGCCCTGGGTGTCGCGCAATTGCGCGACCAGGGGAAACGGCAGGCGCTTGATCTCCTCGACAGCTTCCTGCGAGGCCGTGGTCCAGGGTTTGAGCCGGTTCGCGACGAGGCCAACCGCGAGCGATTCGCGCTTGACCCGGCCCAGGCGCGAGACTTCCTGCAGGAAGTGTTCGCTGGCTTCCAGGTCGATACGCGACGGCAACAGTGGCACCAGCAGGGCATCCGCATCGTGGGCAAGCTCGGCGACTTCACCGCTGCGGATGCCGGCCGGGCCGTCGATGATGACGATCTGCGCATCTTGCGGGATCTTCTCGTTCCAGTCGGCGCGCAGACCGGAAATGGCCAGCACCGGCGCGGACATGCCGGCGCGCTTTTCCGCCCAGTGCATGCTTGAACCCTGCCGATCGGCATCCACCAGCACGGTGCGCTTGCCGTCTTGCGCGAAATACGCGGCGAGGTTCGTGGCTATCGTGGTCTTGCCGCAGCCGCCCTTGGAGCTGGCCACCAGAATCTTGCGCATGCGCGTATCTCCGATCGGCGAAGTCGGCCAAGCGTACAACGCCGATGCGGATTGCGGAAGCCGCTCAGGGTTGCGCAGGCGATTCGGGCGCGGGTGGCTGCCAATCCGCAGGCGGTTCCAGCGGCAGGTTCTGGCTATGCAAAACGGCGTCGACCGCGTCGCTTTCGCGACCGCCGGCGCGCAGGTTCTGGACGTAAATGCCGGTCACGCGGCTGTCGTTCGCCAGCCGATCGGCCACGCCACCGATGCCGCGCATGCGCCATGCCAGCGTGCGCGCCTGCGCGGAAGCGGCTTCGTGGGTTGCGCCGGGCGGGGTCAGCGCGAGCAGCAATTGCAGGCCGGCGTTGCGCGCGAACAGGCTGCCGCAATCGGACATCTTCTGCGCCACCGCAATGCAATCGGCTGCGATGCCGGCATCGTCCGGCGATTTTCGGCAGATGACGCCGAGCGCGTCCAGATACGGGTGCGGCAGCGCAACTGCGATGCCGGCGGAGTAGGTCAACTTGAATCCGGATGGACTGACCCCGGGCTGGTTGCTGGCGCGCAGGATGTTTTCCTCGACTGGCAGAATGCCGGCAGCGTCATACAGCACAGCCGTGAGGGCGCCAAAGTGATCGTCGAATTGCGTGGCCTGCGCAGCGCTGGTCAGGGCCGCGCGCGCGGTCGCCGTGGCGCCGGTTTGCTGCGCGCGGTGCAGCGCCCACAGCCACGCGGCGGCATTGGCCGGATCGGCTTTTTCAAGTTGCGTCAGAATTTCCTCGCGCGGGCAGGATTTTGCCTTGCCGCCACAGTCCAGCGCCGCCGTGACCCACCACACCAGCGCATCCGCGTCGGTGGCCTTCTGCGCGCGTGCGAGCAAGGCTGGCGTTTGCAGCACTTTGGGCCGCGTCGGATCGCCAGCGTCGGCCTGGGCCATCAGCGCGGCGGCAAGCAGGGAATGCGCATCGCCGCGCAGAGCGAGCAAGTTGATCTCATCGTGGTGGAATTGCGCCAGTACCTGCGCCGGCGGCATTTCGGGACTCGGCGGCGGATTGCCCGCATCCGGCGCGAACGGTTGAGCGAACGCGGGCGCGGCGAGCAGGGCGATAAGCAAAAGTGTACAACGCGGCATGGCAGTGAATCCTTGCGGAAGCAGGCGCGCAGTGTAGCTGGCACGCTTGAGCGTGAGCTTAATAACCTGCTGCCTGCCCATCCTTGCGCCCTTCCGAGGCGCCGATGTAGACGCCGTTTTTCGCATCCCATTCGATGGCCTGATAGCCGCCGTAAGGTCCGTTGGCGAAGCGCACGTCGTGACCCATCTGCATCAGGCCGCGCACGGTCGCATACGAGAATCCCGATTCCAGATCGACCCAGCCGCCGTCGGTCATCTCGGTTTCCTGACCTTCCGGCGAGGTCGAGCCTTCGTGCTGGATGCGCGGCGCGTCGCCGGCCTCCTGCAGGTTCATGTGCCAGTCGACCAGGTTCTGCACGATTTGCACATGACCTTGCGGCTGCATGTCGCCGCCCATCACGCCGAAGCTGATCCACGGCTTGCCATCGCGCGTGATGAAGCTTGGAATGATGGTGTGGAAGGGGCGCTTACCCGGCGCGAAGGTGTTGGCGAAGCCGTCCTCGAGCACGAACAGCTCGCCACGATCCTGCAAGCCGAAACCCAAGCCCGGCGGCGTCATGCCCGAGCCCATGCCGCGGTAGTTGGACTGGATCAGCGAGACCATGTTGCCCCACTTGTCGGCCGTGGTCAGGTAAATCGTGTCGCCGTGCAGCTTCGGTTCCTGACCCGGTTCGACCGAGCGCAATGCATGCTCGGGCGAAATCAGTTTGCGGCGCTGCGCGGCGTAGTCCTTGGAGAGCAGCCACTTCAACGGTACCTTGTAGAAATCCGGGTCGGCGTAGAAATGCGCGCGATCCTCGTAGGCGAGTTTCTTCGCTTCGACGAACAGGTGCACATGCTCGGCGCTGTCGAACGGGATTTTGGAAAAATCGTAGCCTTCCAGGACATTGAGCATCTGCAGCGCGGCGATGCCCTGACCGTTCGGCGGCAACTCCCACACGTCCACGCCGCGATAGTTCGTCGATACCGGCTCGACCCATTCGCCATGATGGCTGGCGAGATCCTCGTACGAGAGGAATCCACCCTGCGCCTTGATGTAGTCAGCGATGGTGTGCGCGATCCTGCCCTTGTAGAACGCATCGCGTCCGCCCTTCGCGATCGCTTCGAGCGTATTGGCGAGGTTCGGATTCTTCCAGATTTCGCCTTCCGTCGGCGCGCGGCCGTTGAGCGTCATCTGCTGCGTGAA